>JANOFA010000115.1:0-2734 GCA_031413355.1 Gemmatimonadota bacterium
CCCGAGACCTGGTCCTGGAGCGTGACGCCGGAGGGCGACAGCCGGACCGGTGGCAGGGTGGCCAATGGTGGCGGGGGGAGCGACGGTTCGCGGTACGGGCCGTAGCAGGCCAGAGAGCCGAGGGCGACAACGGCAGCAATCGTGTGACGGGACATCAGGTGCTCGGTCGATGAGAGAGGATGAACTCGGTCTAGGGTAAGACGACGGGAATAGTATCAGCAGCACCAGCGGTCCGGCGACCGACCCGCCCTGCGGCGCAGCCTGTTACGCTCGGCCCCGGAGCAGGGGAACCAGCCGGACCGCCCATCCGATCAGGATGACGGCGTAGAGCGGGTAGATGAGCATCAGGTCATAGCGCCACCCCCTGGGACCGCACGCTTCGTGGATCAGACCCAGCACGAGCGCGAGCAGGGGTATGTAGAGTGTCCAGGAATAGGCGCCGGCACGGACGCCGAAGGGAAACAGGCTGGCGACACCCAGAAGGATGATCCCGACGAAAGCCAGGATTAGTGCCGACTCCCTGATGGTGTCACGATATCGGGACCGGGCGTAGCCCCCGGGGACCCACTCCGCGCGGCCCCGCGCCTGGACCTCATTGTCGGGCGACTTGTACGCCACCGTCATCCCGCCGCTCGCGTCTCGGTGGAAGGCAACCACAGCTCCGTCGAGCGGCCCGAGAGGATGGAGCTGGTAGGCGAACTGTTCCTCCGGACCGGTGGAGGGTGCCTCGCTCGAGAGCCGCTGGAACGGTTCGCCGAGTTGGTGCAGGACCTCCGGCTGAGTCATCCCTTCACGGATCTCGCTCCACCGTGCATTGCGCTGCCAGCTCGCGCGCGATCCGCTGAACACCTCGAGGGTAAGAAAGAGGATGATGGTGACGAACGCGACGATAAACGACAGAGCGGCGTAGGTCAGCGTCGCGCCACGGAGGATCACGCCGACCGCCACGGTGCTTTGCGTGGGGCTCGTCGGTGCGCCATTGAGTTGCATCAGGCGCACGCTCAGGACCAGGTTGGCGAGGACCAGAAGCAGGACGCCGAGATTGCGCCAGAAGAAGGGGCTCTGCATCAGGTCCCGAGCGCGGCGAGCGCGGCGACTTCCTCAGTATGGATGACCCGGAGCTGCGCGCTCAAGCCTGCGCACAGCTCCTTCACCCGCGCGGCGGGCAAAGGGAACTTCTTCTGGCTCTCCTGCGTCAGCTTGCCGAGCCGCTCCCAGACCGTCCGCACCTCCACCGTCGGCGCGGCGGACCGAATCAGCTCCGATCGGCGGGCGAGGAGCTCACCTGCCTCCCGGCAGGCGGGAATATCCTCCGGCAGGGCGGCCGCAGCGAGTGCGCTCCAGCGTGTGCCGAGTGCAGCGTAGCGTGCAGCGTCGTCCGGTCGTCTCGCCTCCTTCAAGCCTTCGGCGAAGATGGTCCGGCAGAGCCCGCCACCGGTACCGTAGTACTCGATAAACTGATTGAGCGAGGTGAGCGCAGTCCACAGCCTTGAGCCAGCAGGGAACATCACCTCCCAGCTCTCCTTGCCACCATGGCCCTCGATCCGGTCGGCCAGCTCGGCAACGGCGTCGAGCCGGAAGTTGGCCATCTTCGCCTTGGTGAGCGTGGTGACGCAGGTACGGAGCGCATCCGCGGTGACGGCGGCGGGAGCCAGGCGCTTCTTTGTGGGCCCCGAGAGCCAGAGCAACCGGTTGCGGAACTTGGCGATGCGGCCCCGGGCGCTGGCGAGGTCGCGGAGCGAGATGGTGACGGGTGCCGGTGCCAGATCGTGGATCAGGGCGGTATCGCCGGTGATCGACTGCACAGTGACGACATGGTAGCCACCCCCCGAATACATCGCGGGCATTGCCCGATGCGGCAGATGCGCCATGTCGACCCAGGCGATAACCGGGCTTCCGCTGGCGAGCCCGTCGCGCAACTGCTGCTCGGCGGTCCTGGCGCTCGTGGTTTCCTTGACGGTCACCGTGTGTCCGAGGCGCTGCGCGGCCGCGGTGAGGTAGGCGAGATCATCGGCCCAGAGATGGCGTCCGGCCAGAAAGAGACTGGCGAAGTTCTCCTTCTCATAGAGGAAGGCGAACATCCCGGCACCGATCCCGCCGGCCTGCAGGAAGAGCAGCGGTTCGCTGACGGAGACGCCGGCGTGGTGCAGCAGGCGTTGCAGTGCGGCGGTGGCCGGGATGCGGCTGGTCATGGAGGAGAGGTTAGGTGCGGCAGCGGCGGGGCGCCAGTGGTGGTCCGACGATCCCGGTGCCGAGGTCGGGGCTCATCCGCGTGGTCCTTCCGGGCGCTCGGTTCGGGCGGGCGGGGACGCCCGCCCCTACCCAAGCTACTCATGCGCCCTGCAGGACCGTGCGGCTTCGCCCCTCCCTTCAACCTTCGGTGTTGCTGCCCTAGGATTCCCTCATGCGAAACACACTCCGCTGGGTACCCGTGCTGTTCCTCGCCGCCTGCGGCGGCCACCCCGCGACCTCGGCTGTTCCGGTCGCCGCCTCCATCGTCCTCCCCGATTCGGTGGTGGTGCTCGAGGGTGCCACGGGAGCTCCGGTCGGTTCCGCGGAGCTGATGCGCCGCGTGGCGGCGGCCGACTTCGTCCTGCTGGGCGAATACCACGACAACGCCATCGCGCATCGGATGCGCGGCGCCATGATCTCGGCGGCGGCGCGGCATCCTGCGGTTGTCTTCGAGCAGTTTGCTCAGAGCAGCAGCCCCATCCCGCTGCCGGCGGGAGGGGAG
>JANOFA010000116.1:0-8270 GCA_031413355.1 Gemmatimonadota bacterium
CTCGCCTTTCTGGCCCTGCTGGTGCTGTCGCCCCTCCTCCTGCTGATCGCCCTGGCGGTCAAGCTGAGCAGCCGGGGTCCCGTGTTCTACTCGCAGACGCGAGTCGGGATCGACCGCCGGTGGAATCGGGCCCCGGCGCCCGAGGGAGTTACGCGACGTGGCTTCGACCTGGGCGGCGGCGTCTTCACCATTCACAAGTTCCGGACCATGTGCGTCAACGCCGAGCACCTTTCCGGCGCCGTCTGGGCGGCGCGGGAAGACCCGCGCGTCACCGCGGTCGGACGATTCTTGCGCCAGTACCGCCTGGATGAGTTGCCGCAGCTCTTCAACGTGTTGCAGGGCGACATGAACATCGTCGGCCCGCGCCCCGAACGCCCCAGCATTTTCTCGGAGCTGCGGCACCGCATCCCGAGTTACGAGTCACGCCAGCGGGTCAAACCCGGGATCACCGGATTGGCGCAAGTGAACCAGCAGTACGACCAGTCGCTGGACGATGTGCGCAACAAGCTCAAGTACGATCTTGAGTACCTCCGGCGACAGAGCCTGTGGGAGGACGTCAGGATCATGCTGAAGACCGTTCCGGTCATGCTCTTCCGGAAAGGCGGCTGGTAGCCCGGTGACGGCCGCGGCCATCGAGGCGCCGGACTCGCGCGCCTCCCTTCCGCGGGACCTTCGCGCACTCGCCCCGCTCATCTTCGCCGCCGTCGCGTTCACAATTCTGTTCAGCCGGCCGGCCACGCTGCTCGCCCGGGACTGGTGGAATGACCCCGATGCGGGTCACGGTCTCCTGCTCGCCCCCCTCGCGGTCTGGCTTGCCTGGAAGCGCGGTCTGGTCCCGGCACAGCCGCACAGGATCGGCGGTGGCGCGCTGCTGCTCGCCGCAATCGGCCTGCGGTATCTGTCCGGCCTCGCCGCCGAGCTGTTCACCATGCGCCTCTCGATGGTGTTGGCCGCCATCGGCATCCTGCTCTTTTTCCGGGGCGCACGCCAGGCGGTGCACTGGTGGCTGCCGATCGTGCTGATCGGCCTGTCGATTCCGATCCCCGCCGTCGTCACCAACACGCTGGCACTCCCGCTGCAGCTGAAAGCCTCATCGTGGGGCGCCACGCTCCTGGCCGCGCGGCACGTCCCGGTGGCGCTCTCCGGCAACATCATCCAGCTCCCGGGACGGGACCTGTTCGTGACCGAAGCCTGCAGTGGTCTGCGGTCCCTGACCGCCCTGCTCTCGCTCGGAGTGCTTGTCGGAGGGTTGTGGCTGCGGCACCCGATCAGTCGGGTGCTCCTGATCCTGCTCGCGCTTCCGGTTGCGATGGCGGTGAATGCGATCCGGGTCTTCCTCACCGGATTCCTGGTTTATTTCGTCGACCCGAAGCTGGGGGAGGGGTTCATCCACCTCAGCGAGGGGTGGCTGCTGTTCATCGTCGCCTTCGTCATCCTGGGTGGCTTCACCTGGCTCGTTTCACACGCGGAATCTGCCCTGCTGGGAGCCGGCGATGCGGCATGACTGGAGCGGCTGGATCCCCGGCGGATTCCTCACGGTCGGGTGCATCCTCACCTTCGGAGTGAATCAGCAGCAATCGACTCCGCTGCCCCAGTCGCTCGACTCGATCCCGCTCCTCCTCACCGGCCTGACTGGAATTGTCGGCACGATTTCCCAGGAGCAGCGGCAGGCCGCCGGGATGACGAGCTACATCTACCGGTACTACCGCGAGGCGACAACGCCCTTCGATGTGTACGTGGGCTACTACGACCACCAGACCCAGGGCAAGACGATCCACTCGCCCAAGAACTGTCTACCCGGCTCCGGCTGGGAGGCGCTGCAGCAGTCACAGATTCCCCTGACGACCGCCATGGGCGTTGTGACCGTGAACCGGTACGTACTGCAGAACAAGAATCAGCGCGCCCTGGTGCTGTACTGGTACCAAGGGCGGGGACGGATCGTGGCGGGGGAGTATCGGGTCAAGTGGGAGCTGCTGCGTGATGCGGCGATGCGTGGCCGGACGGAGGAGGCTCTGGTGCGGGTGGTCGTGTACATGCCGCCGGGAACCAGCGAGCCCGAAGCGACCGCCAGAGCCGAATTGGTGGCCTCTGCGCTGGCCGAGGACGTGGCGAAAGTGCTGCCGAACTGGTGACACACCGGGGCCGGGGATCCCGGCCCCGCAAAGTTCAGGTGGGACGGCGGGTCGGCTCCCAGATCGGATTCAGCTCACCCCGCAGCGCCTTGGTCCAGGCAATGAATCCTGCGACATGACTCGCGAGGATGAAGCCGCAAGTCGAAACCAGCCGAGGCAGGTGCTTCCCCTCCGGAGCGAAGAGGGCGACAGTACCGAGGGCGCTCCCCACACCGATGGCGATCAACAGAATGAAGGCGATCGTGGAGTGCACGCTGAGCAGAGCGAGTCCGAGTGGCACTAGCGGTGCGGTGAGGAACACGAGCCAGCGTACCAGCTTGTGGGACCAGAGCATCCAGGCAAAGCTGCCATAGCGAACCGGATTGAGGAGGTGACGCTTGAACCAGAGCGTCTCCAGGCCGCGGGCCATTGTACGGATTTTTCGGTGGTATTCCCTCCGCAGCGAAGGCGTGCGCGGCACCAGACACAGCGCGTCGTCCACCGACACCGCACGCAAGCCCTGCTCCCGCGCCGTCAGCGCCGAGGCGAAATCCCGGGAAAGCGCCGCCGGCACCAGTCGTTCGTGAATTTCCAGCCGGATTGCATAGAAGCAGCCGCTTGCCCCCACGATCGATCCGACCCGAGTTTCCAGCGAGCGCACATTCATCTCGTAGCCCACGTACCCCGACTCGCCATCGTTCGCCTCGTCGGCGATGTTTCCGACGCTCACGTCCCTGCCGGATGCCACGCCGACGGTGGGATCCTGAAACACCCGGATCAGCGGCTTCAGGGAGGGCGGCAGGATCCGAATCGTCGCATCGGTGTTGACGATGATGATCCCCGTCAGGTGCGCCAGCGCCGCATTCTCGGCCGCGGTCTTGCCGCCGCGTTGCGGGAGCCGCAGGAGCTCAACACCCTGTGGAGCGTAGGAACACACCGCCGCGTCGGTCCCGTCGGTGGAGGCATCCGAAACCACGAGGATCTGTCGTCGGTCCGCAGGATAGTCGAGCGCCAGGAGCGAATCGATCGTCCGCCGGATGGCGCGTTCTTCGTTGTAGGCGGGGACGACGATACTGATCCGAGGCCACTCGACCGGGTCCGGGAGGGAGGCAACCGGCGGTCGGCCCTTCCCCACCAGCCGCAGCAGCAGGGGATAGCCGACATAGGCATAGCCCATCAGTCCGATGGGCAGGAGTACCAGCGTCAGTCCGATGGCGATCACGTCCGGATCAGACCTCCCCTGGTCCCTTCTTGAGATTCTCCGAGACGTTGAGCATCTGCCCCGCGAACGGCTCGAGGGGGGAGTTGAGGTAGGTCCGAACCAGCAAGGGAAGCAACGGAAGGTTGAGCCGCAAGGTCGATTTCATGTTCACCGGCATGAAGCGCAGGAAATTTCCCCGGTTCTTGAAGCCGTACGCCTCGAGGAAATCGAGCAGGCTCGGATCGGTGAAAACCTGCATGTGCGTGTAGTCGACGAGATACGCCGTCGAGCAGTACTTGAAGTTGGGCTGCATGAAGATCACCAGCCCCCCCTTCTTCAACACCCGCCGCAACTCGGAGAGCAGGAGGATCAGATCGGGGCGGGTAAGGTGCTCGACCCGATTGCTGGCAAACGCCACGTCGAACTGGTCCTCGTGGAAGAACGGCAACTCGGTGACCGAACCGTCGTGGGTGACGACGCCGAACGCCGCGTATTCGGGGAAGCAGCTGAAGCCGTCGACCGCGTGGCGCCCCTTGGCAGTCACGTGGTTGCTGAAGCTGCAGTCGTCGGCGCCAGGATCGAGAACCCGGACATCGGTCGAGGTACAGAGCCGCTATATCCGGCGCACGCCCTCGCGCCAGACCATGTCCCGCCTCGGGTCGAAGTCGAAGCGGGTCTTGAAGTAGGCATGGTACAGCTACCCAGTCCGTGCTGCATCATTGCGGCCTCAGGAAGAGTCACTGCCCGGACGCCGCCTCACGGCGGAAGAGAGTCGACCGCGAAATCCTCAGCACCGGCGCGACACCGCCGACTGGCGGTCGCAGCGTGCCGTGTACAGCCCATAGTGAGTCGCTGCGCACATACAACGCCGCTGGCGGCGCGGTCGCGACCAGCCGCATCCCCCGCCGGTGGCAGTGCCGAGGCTGGCTGCAGGATGTAATTGGCTCGCGGAGACTCACCGGCCCGGGACGCGTAATAGTACCACTCCAGTGGCGACCCGCCGTAGTTGCTGTCCGGTACGGTGCGATGCGCTACCATGTGGAAAGCATGGCGGAGGATCTCGGAGCGGAGGAACGCCCCCGCCGCAGACCGCTCATACCCGCTGCCAATATCCACGATCGTCCCACCGACCTGACGTGCGGCGAGCTGCGGTCGCGGCTCGGGCGGCAGCACCAGCCACAGCGCCAGCGCCGCGCAGGCCCCGGCGGCGAGTCCCAAATTCCGCCGCCCTGGTGCAGTGGCCAGCGCGGGATCCCTCCAGAGCACCACCAGCGGGAGCACCATGGCGGGAACGAAGTAGTGCAGCGAGATCCGCGCCTGCAGGTAGAAAAAAAGAAATTGTGCTGCAGCCGTCGCGCTCAGGATCCGGGCGACGCGATCCTGCCGCCACCATCCCAGCAGCATGACGGATGGCAGGATTCCCGCCGGAAGGATGACGTAGAGAAAGCGCCGGAGATCGCGCCATTGCACGTCCCGCAATCGCGTGGCGAGTGACCCGGTATCGTGTTCGGTCCCGGGCACGGGCAGACCGAAGCCAGCGAGCAGCGTGGGTGCGATGCGTTCGATCATCACGCAGGTCGCGAGCACCAGGAGGGCCGTCCCGAGCGCGCGCCATGACCGTGGGCGCAGCAGGAGCAAGGCGGTACCGCACCAGAGCCCGCAGACCACCAGGCCCCCGGGGGAGGTCGCGTAGGTCAGGGCCAGGAATCCCGCGATCCAGCCCATCCGTCGCTCAAGGAACGCGTGGGCAAGACCGAGAAACCAGGCGAGAAAGAGCGCATCCTGGGTGGCGGGCAGCGCGAGATCGGCATGGTAGGGATTGTACGTCGCACTCCATGCCATCACCGCCGTAAAGACGACGAGGCCGGGCCAGAGCATCCAGCGGGCGAGGACGCCGGGAGCGGCCTCGCGCCCGAAGTCGATCAACGCCAGCAGCCCGGCGTAAATCGCAATCAGAAAGAGGAAGTATGGAGCGCGTGCGGCCGCCTCGACGGGCCCGAGGAGGCGAATGAACCAGGAGGTGGGGTACGAGACGAGAAAGGTCTTCAGTCCGGGATAGGTGGATATCTGCCCGGCTTCGGGTGGCCAGAACGGCGCCGGGGCGTGAAGCAGGAGCCGGGCGGACTCGAAGGCATGGGCGCCATCGCCGTTGAAGCTCTCCCACAGCAGCTTGGGCGCCAGCAGCGCGGCGAGGGCCAGCGTGACCGTGAGGGCGGCGAGCACCGCATGATATCCTGCCGGTCCGCGCACCGGCGGGGCAAAGGTCCCGACGTGCTCGACCTTCCACCAGGCCATCAGCGCAGCGCTCGCGGCGATTCCGATGAGCAATAGGGCGAATCCGGTGCCGAGGAGGGGGATGCCGAGCAGCTGGGCGCCCGTCGTGACCGGTGCGAGCAGGAGGATGCTCAGGGCGAGGCCCCGCACCACCCAGGGACCGAAGCCCTCCGTTCCGGTCCAGGCCGCAGCCAGGAGCAGCCCGGGCGCGAGAATGAGCAACGACGCCGAGAGCATGACGATGGGCGCCCAGAGATAGATCAGCAGCGCCTGCTCGCTGACCCAGTACGGGGCGAGGAGTCCGGTGGCGGGCACCAGAGCGGCGGCGCGGGCTACGGCGCCCGGATCCAGCGTTACCGGGAGCGCGGCAATGGCCAGACAGACGGCCAGTTGGCGGATCCAGCGGCCAGCAGCGGGCGCCATCAGCGTTCGCGATCGCGGATGGCGGCACCGGGTGGAGGCGAGACAGGCGGAGTCGCCACGAAAAGCACCATCGGAGTTCCTTCGGTCGGGGAGCGGGGCGGGTACACATCAAACTGATTCTTGTCGTCGGCCCCGCGGCAGCCAGGAGTGATGCTCACCAGCCGCCGAACGGCGTGCGCGCCCGGCAGCACGACCGCTGCAACCTGGGCATCGGCGCCCCGGGGGGGCAAGGATCAAGCCACCTACCCCTCACATGGGAAGGGAGCTCACGAGGCTCCCCCCGGCGGCGCAGCATACCGGGGAAGGATGCGAAATGGTATGCTTCCTGCAAAACAGCAAGTGCCATTCCGGCTTCAGCTTGGGCTTCGGGGCGCTGGCGACGAGGCGGCGCACAGTTTCGAGTCACATCTGGTCGACGCTGGGCATGACTCCGACATCATTTGAGCCGGTCACCACAGGCCTGACGTTGTCTGGCAGGGTACACGCTTGTACACAAGACTGCTGCGCCCTCGCGGCATGGTCGCACTCCACGAGATGCCATGAACGATTCGCACTCCTCCCGCCGTACTCCGCTGACCCCCATCGTGCTGGGTGTCTGGTTCGGGACGCTGTCCGGACTGCTCGAGGCATTGGCCCGCTTCGCCAGGAAGGGGTTCGTCGGTGACCCAACCCACCTCGGGGCCTACCTGGCATGGATGCCCGCGGCGGCGAACGCAGTGCTATTCGCCTGCGTCGGTGCACTGTTCGCGGTGGCCGCCGTGGCCGTGCCGCGGCTGCGCGACCCGCGACCCTGGCTCGCGGTCTTCTCGTATCTCTGTGCGCTCAACGTGCTCTGGGTCTGGTCGCAATCGATCGCGTTCTACGCGGTGCTCCTGCTCAGCGCAGGCGTCGCGTTCCAGGTCACGCGGAGTCTTGCCCCGCGCTTCGACAGGTTCCAGCGGCTGACGAGCTGGTCCACCCCTGCATTCCTCCTCCTCCTGCTGCTGACCGCAGTCGGAATCGAGGGGTGGCGGGCCTGGCGCGAGCGACGCATGGCGGGTGCGCCAGGCGCGGCGGGCCAGCCCAATGTGCTCCTGCTGGTGCTCGACACCGTCCGCTCCCTGAACCTCGGTGCCTACGGCTATTTCCGTGACACCAGTCCGACCATGACCGCGCTGGCACAACGCGGCGTCCTGTTCGAGCAGACGATCGCCGTCACGTCGTGGACTCTGCCCACCCACGCGGCGATGTTCACCGGTCGGTGGATGCACGAGCAGGGAACGGGCTGGAAAGACCCGTTGGACGACCGCTGGCCCACCGTCGCCGAGGAGCTCGGCAAGCGGGGGTACACCAGCGGGGGGTTCATTGCCAACCTTGGCTACCTCAGCCGGGAGTACGGACTGGCGCGCGGGTTTGCCCACTATGAGGACTATGAGATCTCCTGGCGCCAGGCGCTCAGGAGTTCACAGCTTGGTCTCTGGGTCAGCCGCCGGCCGTGGGTCGATCGGCGCTTTGGTCCCCGTTTCGAGTGGACCCGCAAGCACGCCAGTGGGCTCACCCGGCGTTTTCTTGATTGGGAAGCCAGGCAGGACCGGGACCGGCCATGGTTCGGCTTCATCAACTTCTTCGATGCCCACCGCGAGTACTGGTACCCACCGGCCTACCGGAAGCTGTTCGTGGACGACTCCGCCCTGGCGCCTGCCGTCCCGCGCTTTCCGCCCCCGCTCGACTCGGGGCGCCGCTACGGCAGGATCATTCCGATCGTGGAGTATGATCGCGCGATCCGCTACACCGATGACGAAATCGGAACGATGCTGGCCGAGCTGGAGCGACGCGGGGTGCTGCAGAATACCATCGTCATCATCACCTCCGATCATGGCGAGGAGTTCGAAGAGCACGGATTCGTGGGTCATGGCAATAGTCTTTACCTGCCGTCGATCGCGATCCCGCTGATACTGGCAATGCCAGGCCGTATTCCGGAAAACGTGCGAGTGGCGCACACCGTGTCGATCCGCGACCTCGCGACGACGATCATGGACCTGGTCGGCGCGGGTGAAGCGTCGCCGTTTCCCGGCGCGTCGCTCGCCCGTTTCTGGGAACCCGATCCGCCCACCACAACCGACACCGTCCTCGCAGAACTTGGCTATGCCTGGGGCAAACCTTCATGGCTGCCGGTCTCGAAGGGTGATCTGGCCTCAGCCTTCGACGGACCACGTCACCTGATCCGCGGAGGAGACGGCCGCTTTGAGCTGTTCGACATCGGCACGGACCGGTGGGAGCAG
>JANOFA010000117.1:0-9070 GCA_031413355.1 Gemmatimonadota bacterium
CGGGTCCTGATGATCGCGGCGCACCCGGACGACGAGGATACGGAGCTGCTGACCGTCCTGGTCCGTGGCGAGGGAGCCACGGCGGCCTACCTGTCGCTCAACCGGGGTGAGGGCGGCCAGAACCTGATCGGTGACGAGCTCGGTGCCGCGCTCGGACTCCTTCGGACGGAGGAGTTGCTGTCCGCGCGTCGGCTGGACGGGGCCCAGCAGTTTTTCACCCGCGCCTACGACTTCGGGTTCTCGAAAACACTGGCGGACACCTGGGCGCACTGGCCCCAGGATTCGGTCCTCAAGGACGTGGTGCGGATCATCCGCCGGTTCCGGCCGCAGATCATCGTCTCGATCTTCAGCGGAACGCCGCGCGATGGCCACGGCCAGCATCAGGCGGCCGGATGGGCCGCCCGCGAAGCGTTTCGCGTCGCCGCCGATCCCGACCGTTTCCCCGAGCTGGAAGCGGAGGAAGGGCTGGTGCCGTGGCAGGCCCGCAAACTCTATCGTAGCGCCCGGTTTGACTCCGCCGCGACGACGCTCACGCTCGAGGGAGGAGCGCTCGATCCCGCGGTTGGCAAGTCGTTCCATCAGATCGCCATGGCAGGCCGGAGCCTGCACCGGTCGCAGGACATGGGACAGCTGCAAACCATCGGGCCATCGCTCGTGCGGTTGCAGCTGTGGGAGGATCTGACCGGGTCGGGAGCCGGCGGGCTCTGGTCCGGGGTCGACACCACGCTTCAGGGCGTGCCGCTCGTGGCCAGCCTGAAGGGGGATCCGGGCAAGCGCGCACGCGCCGCCCTGGAGCGGTACACCGTGCGGATCGACAGTGCCCGCGCCGCTCTCGCGCCTGGCGCCCGGGATCGACTGCGCGGACTGCTGAGCCGGGCGATGGAGGATCTGATCCAGGCCCGTCGCGCGGTGAACGACGGGCAGAATGTCAGTGTCATGCGCCGACTCCGCGCCGATCCGGTCCTTGATGGAGATCCGTTCGAGGGGGAAATCAGCCGGCTCGGGCAGGCGCGAGTCACCGCCCTCGACCTGGTGGCCGACGCGGTGAGCGAAGATGCCCGGGTGATTCCGGGTCAGCGGGTGCGGGTCGTGGCGTCGCTATGGAATGCGGGCGACAGCACGGCCGCGGCTGCGCTCTGTGTCGGAACTGCGCGACTCGCATGGGCCATCCTCATCGACTCCACCCGCACCCGCGATCTCGAGCGCACGCCCAGGCGCGGGGCCTGTCTCAGCGCCGATCGCTCCGCCGGCGGGCTCACTCCTCGGACCACCCCGCTCGAGGCGCTCGCCGCCGGTCAGCTGGCGACGGGCCGGCTGACGGCCACGGTGCCGGGGGAGATGGATTACACGACGCCGTATTTCCTGCGGCTGCCGCGGAACGGCGATCTCTATCAGTGGGATCCCGATGACCGGACCGCGTGGGGTCGGCCGTTCGAGCAGCCGGGGTGGACGGTCGAGGCCCAGGTCGGGGAAGGGGAAGGATCGGCACGGGTGACGCGGGAGATGGCATTCCGCGGCAACGATCAGGGCTCGGGGGAATTCCGCCGTCCGATCGTCGTGGTGCCCCGACTCGACGTGCGCCTGGAGCCGGGCAGCGAGCTATGGGCCCTGGGTGGCCCGGCGCTTCATGCCGTCACCGTCACCGTGACGCACGGTGCGCGGGACACGACTGCCGCTACGATCGAACTGGTGCTCCCGCCTGGCTGGTCGGTGCCGCCGGCGCAGCATCACCGGTTCACGAAAGAAGATGAACGCCGAGCCTTTCAGTTCAGCCTCCGGGTGCCGGCCGGCATGCGTGCGGGGAGCTTCGAGCTCAGCGCGGTCGTGACCGACTCGCGTGGGCGGCAGTTCGACGTCGGGCTGCGCGAGATGGATCAGCCCCACGTCCGGTCGCGCACCTGGGCGGTGCGATCCGCCGCCACGATTCACCTGGCCGATCTCGTCCTGCCCAAGCTGCGGCGAGTGGCGTACATCCGCGGGGCGGCGGATCATGTGCCGGAGGCACTGCTCGGCATCGGGCTGTCGGTCGAGGTGATCACGGGGGCGGACCTGGGCCGGGTGAAGCTGGCAGCCTTTGACGCCATCGTGATCGGGCCGCGTGCGTGGGAGACCGATCCCGAGCTGCCGGGGGCCAATGAGCGGCTACTCGCCTATGCGCGGCAGGGGGGGCTCGTGCTGGTGCAGTACCAGCAGTACCGCTATTTCCTCGGCGGCTTTGCACCGTTCCCGCTGACCGTCGGCAGTCGGGCCCCGGGCACGACTGGCACAGCCACGGTCACGGCGCCGCGGCCAGGAAGCGTCGCACCGACGCCGGCCCTGTTAGGCGGTCACGACCGGGTCACTGATGAGACCGCCACCGTCACGGCCATCGAGCCGGCGCATCAGGTCCTGCGTCGCCCCAACCGACTGGGGTCCGCCGACTGGGAGGGCTGGGTGCAGGAGCGGGGGTTGTACTTCGCCCGCTCGTGGGACCGTCCGTGGCAGCCGATCCTCGAGATGCACGACCCCGGCGAGCCACCGCTGCAGGGCGGGCTGCTGATCGCTCCCCTTGGCCGGGGCACCTATGTCTACACCGGACTCAGCTTCTTCCGCGAACTGCCCGCCGGCGTGCCGGGGGCGTACCGTCTCTTTGCCAACCTCCTTGCCCTCGCCGAACGGCGTGGCACCATCCGGCCGGGGCCGGGAGTCCCGACGGATACGCTCAAGGTGGAGCGGGAGTGAGGTGCGCGCCTGCAGTGCTGCTCGTGACCCTCTGCGCCTGTCACGGCGGCCGCATCCCCCTCACGATCTACTCCCCGCACGGGCGCGATCATCTCACGCTGCTGGAGCATGCTTTCGAGGCGGCGCATCCCGAGGTGGATGTGCGCTGGCTCGATCTCGGCAGCCAGGAAGTACTCGACCGGCTGCGACTGGAGCGGGTCAATCCCCAGGCCGACGTCTGGTTCGGTGGACCGACGACACTATTCGAACGGGGCGTCGCTGAGTCGCTGCTCGCACCCTACCGGCCGAGCTGGGCGCATGCTGTGGATTCGTCGGGCATCGGGCCCGCGGATCTCTACTATCCGGTGTACCGGACGCCGGCGATCATCGCCTACAACAGTCTGGCGGTGCCGGACAGCCTGGCGCCGCGCGATTGGGACGATGTGCTGCAGCCGCAGTGGCACGACAAGGTGCTGATCCGTGATCCGGTGGCGAGCGGTACCATGCGCGCCATCTGGGGCCTGATCATGCAGCGCAGCCTGCGGGCCACGGGAGACACAGCCCAGGGGATGGCCTGGCTCCGGCGGCTGGATGGCCAGACCCGCACCTATGCCCTGTCGCCGGCGCTGCTGGATGCGAAGCTGGCGCGGCAGGAGGGGCTGGTGACCCTCTGGGACCTGCCCGACATCCTGATCTCCCGGCAGAAGCAGATGCCGTTCGGCTACACCTTCCCCTCGAGCGGCACGGTGGTCATTGATGATGCAATCGCCCTGGTGCGCAATGCCCGGCACCCGGAGGTGGCGCGGCAGTTCATCGAGTTTGTCGGCAGCGTCGATATTCAGCTGCTGGCTGCCGCGCGGGTCTTCCGGCTGCCGGCGCGCCATGACCTGCCACCGGACCGGATGCCGGCATGGGTCGCGGAGGTCGAGCGGGACATGAAGGTCGAGCCGATGGACTGGGCGCTCCTGACCCGCGAAGGGGCGGGGTGGATGGGCTACTGGGATCAGCAGGTGAGGAATACCGGGAAGTAAGCCGTCAGCCGTCAGCGTTCAGCCATCAGCGGTCAGCATTCAGCGTCAGGGTCTCCCACGTGTCGTATCTGGAACTGCACAACCTCACACGCCGCTTTGGCGCGCGGGCGGGCCTCTTCGGGCTTTCGCTGGCGCTGGAGCGAGGCCAGATCCTCGCCCTGCTCGGTCCGAGCGGGAGCGGAAAGACCACGACGCTCCGGTTGCTCGGCGGCTTCAAGCAGCCGGACACCGGGCAGATCGTCGTCGAGGCGGAGGAGGTCACGCGGCTCAGGCCGGAGCAGCGCCGCTTCGGGATGGTGTTTCAGCACTACGCGCTCTTCCCCCACCTCGATGTCGGTGCCAACGTCGCCTTCGGGCTGGAGGCTCGCGGCGTGGCGGCGACGGACATCACGACGCGTGTCGCGGCGTCGCTCGCGCTGGTGGACCTCGCCGGGTTTGAACGTCGTCCGGTCGGCGGACTGTCCGGTGGCCAGCAGCAGCGGGTTGCCCTGGCACGGGCCCTCGCGCCGGAGCCGCGGGTGCTGCTGCTGGATGAGCCGCTCTCGAATCTGGATCCGTCGCTCCGGGAACGCACCCGGCGCGAGTTGCGCGCGCTGATCCGGCGGATCGGGATCACCACCGTGATGGTGACGCACGAGCAGGATGACGCCTTTGACCTGGGTGACGTCGTGGCCGTGCTCAAGGATGGGCATCTCGAGCAGGTGGGCCCGCCGGAGGCGCTCTACCGTGAACCGGCGACGGCGTTCGTGGCCGGGTTCATCGGCCGGGGGAGCTGGCTCGATGGGCGTGTGTCGGGCGCGGAAGGGGGAATGACGCAGGTGCGGGTCGAGCGGGCGGAGTGGTCGTTCGCCCGGACGCCGCCCTCGAACCTGGGTGATGCGGTCCGCCTGCTGGTCCGTCCCGAAGGTCTCCGGTTCGGGGCGCCGGGGGAGGCGGGATTGGCGGGCACAGTGACCGATCGGCGGTTTGCCGGAGCGACAGCGCACTTCCTCGTGACCACCGCGCAGGGCAGCGTGATCGAAGTGAGCGCGCCGGCCGAGGCTGCGATGGTCGGCGCGACGGTCATGCTGCTGCCGCAGGACGCGCCGGCCGATGCCCGCCATCTCGCCCACTGTTTTCGGGAGGGACCGGGGTGACGGCCTCCCTCGACCCGCGCCGCAACGAGATTGCGCTCCCGGCGGGTCGCCAGACACTGCGCGTGCCGGGCTGGCTGCTGTCGCTCGCGCTGGCCGCGCTGCTCTTCTGGCTGATCGCCTGGCCGCTGCTGCTGGTTGCGGCTGAGAGCGTGCGCGGTCCGGCCGGTCTCACGCTGGGGTATTTCGGCCGGCTCTTTGCTGAACCGCGTGAATGGCAGGCACTCTGGGCCAGCCTGTGGACGTCGCTCGCCAGCGTGGTGCTCGCTGCGGTGCTGGGTGTCCCACTCGCCTTTCTCTTTGAGCGCACCGAGTTTCCCGGGCGCCGGATGATCGGTGCCCTGGTGGCGCTGCCGGCGGTGCTGCCGCCGCTGGTCGGCGTCATCGCCTTCCTGTTCCTCTACGGTGAGACGGGCTTCGTCGCGCGGCTGGTGCAGCGGGTGCTCGGGCTGGAGAACCCGCCGTGGCGGCTGGAGGGGGCCTACGCCATCCTGCTGGTCCACGCCTATTCGATGTACGTCTACTTCTACCTCTTCACCCGTGCGGGGCTGGCGACTCTCGATCATGCCGCGATCGAGGCGGCCCAGTCGCTCGGCGCCGGCCGCTGGCGGACGCTGACCCGGGTGACGCTGCCGCTGCTGGCGCCGTCGCTGCGGGGTGCCGCGCTGCTCACGTTCATGACCGCGCTGGCCTCCTTCAGCGCGCCGTACCTGTTTGGCGGCGGCTTCCGGGTCATGACGACGCAGATCGTGTTCACCCGGCTCAATGGCGATTACGGCCTCGCGATGGCGCAGACCGTCATGCTCAGCCTCCTGGCACTCGCGGGGCTGGCGCTGGCCCGCGAGGGGGCCGGCACGGTGGCACGCGCCGGCGGCAAGGGGATCGCGCCGGCGCCGCGACTGATTGCGTCCCCGGGCTGGCGCCTTGCCGCCACGATCGGCGGGTGGGCGCTCGGCCTGCTGCTCCTGCTGCCGCATCTGACGCTGCTGCTGCTGTCCTTCGTGCCGGTGGGGACGTGGACGGTCGAGACGATTCCTCCCGCCTACACCTGGCGCAACTACCTCACGCTCTTTGCCGAACCGGAGCGGCTGCGGCCTCTGGTCAACAGTCTCTGGATGGCGGCGCTCGCCACCGCGGCAGCGGTTGCTATCTCGCTGCTGGCGGGACAGCTCGTGGTGCGGCGGGTGCGCGGGGCGGTAATGATCGAGCGGCTGCTGGCGCTGCCGTGGCTGGTGCCTGGGACGGTGTTCGCGGTGGCGCTGGCCACGGCGTTCAGCGTGCACGCCCCGTGGGCCGGCCGCGTCATTCTCGTCGGCACGCTGTGGATCCTGCCGCTCGCCTATCTCATCCGGAACCTGCCCATCGCGAGCCGGGCGATCCTCGCCGGATTCCGCGGGCTCGATCCGGCGCTGGCCGAGGCGTCGGCCGGGCTCGGCTCGGGGCGGTGGCGCACGTTCCGGCGGGTCACGCTGCCGCTGCTTCGGCCCGCCCTCGCGGCCGGCGCCACGCTGGCCTTTGTCACCGCCCTCGGCGACTTCGTCACTTCCGTCATTCTCTATACGTACGACACCCGTCCACTCTCCCTTGAAATCCTCTCCAGTCTGCGGCAGGGCGACATCGGCGTCGCCGCTGCCTACGGAGTGCTGCTCATGCTGCTCTCGGGTCTTGTCTTCGCGCTGGGCAGCGAGAAAAGGGTGGTGACCCGGTGAGTGCCACCGAGCGGGCCCCGACCGAAATGCAGCGACTGTCGGTGCTGATCGCCGTCAATCTGGTGGACATGATCGGCCTGATGCTCGTGCTGCCTATCCTTCCGTTCTATGCCGGTGACCTCGGCGCGACTCCCGAGCGCATCGGCCTCCTGATCGCCGCCTTTTCGGTGGCGCAGCTGATTGCCGCGCCGTTCTGGGGCCGGCTTTCCGATCGGATTGGCCGCCGCCCCGTGCTGGTGATCGGTCTTTCGGCGTCGGCGATCGCCTACGTCGTGTTCGGGTTCGCGACGACAGTGTGGCTGCTGTTCGTCTCCCGGCTGGTGCAGGGGGCCGGGGGCGGGACGACGGGGGTCACGCAGGCATATGTCGCCGACACGGTCCGGCCAAAGGATCGCGCCAAGGCGCTGGGATGGCTCTCCGCCTCGACCAATGTCGGCGTCACCCTGGGGCCGATCATCGGCGCATTCGCGACCCAGATCGACCGCTCCGCACCCGGGCTGATCGCCGCGGCGCTGTGCGCCATCAACGCGTACTTCGCCTGGCGCTGGCTGCCGGAGTCCCGGCCCGCTCAGGCCGCGGACCATCGTCCCGATCGCAAGCCGGTCTGGCATGCGGCGTGGCAGGTGGTGCGGTTTCCCACCCGTGCGGTCCCGCGGTTCGTCTGGATCTACGGGATCGGGATGTTCGCCTTCTCCTCGTTCACCTCGCTCATCGCCCTGTTCCTGATGGCGGAGCATGGCGTGACGGAGGGGACGATCGGCTATTTCTTTGCCTACATCGGCATCCTCAACATCATCATGCGGCTGGTCCTGCTGGGCCCGATCGTCGACCGGGTGGGCGAGACTCGTGCCATGCGCATCGGCGCCGCGGCTCTGATCGTCGGCCTGATCGGCTACCCGCTGGCGACGTCGATCTGGCAGCTGGTGCTGGTCATCCCACTTGTGCCGGTGGGTACCGCGTTGCTCTTTCCGGCGACGACGTCGCTCATGACGCGCTATTCGGACAAGGCGGACATCGGGACCACGATGGGAGTCGCCCAGACCTATGCCGGTATTGCCCGGATCGCCGCGCCGATCCTGGGCACGCTCCTGTTCCAGCGGCTGGGCCACCAGTGGCCATTTATTGCGGCGGCCTGCATGATGGCCCTCGTCAGCGTACTCGCCTTTCAGGTGGATCAACTGCCCAGTCCGACGGGAGAAACGCCGGTCCCCATCCCTCATGCCGAAGAGGCCTCATGAGCGACGACGAGCGGATCGCCCGGCTGGAGCAGCGGCTGGCGGTTCTGGAGACGCTGGTGCGGGAGCAGTTGGCCAGCCGTGCCTCGAGCCGTCCGGCGCCACCCATCGTGCCGGCAGCGGCGCCCCCGCCCCCGCCCCCGCCCGTGCCATCGCTGGTCGCTGCTTCCAAGTCACGCGACTTCACTCTGCCGCCGACCACACCCCGGGTGCAGGCACCGGGTCGATCAGTGGAGGAATGGCTGGGGCAGCGCGGCCTGCTCGCGGTGGGGGTCACGTTCATCGTGCTCGCGGCCGGCTACCTCCTCAAACTCTCGTTTGATCGTGGCTGGGTCTCGCCGCTCGCACGCTGCAGCGGGGGCGCCCTGGCTGGCGCGTTGCTCGGTGCGTTGGGCTGGCGGCTGCACAGTCGCGGGACCCGGACGTACGGCGCCGCCCTGATCGGGGGCGGTGCCGCGATCATCTACCTCAGCGTCTGGGCCGCGGCGCGGTTGTACGGCTTCCTGACTCCGGCGCCCGCGCTCGTCGGGCTCGCGCTGGTCTCGGTCGCGCTGGCAGCGATCGCCGTCGCCATCGGGATCGAGGCGCTGGCGGCCACGGCGGCAATCGGGGCCTTTCTCGCCCCTGCTGTGCTGGGACACTCCTCCGCCTCGCCCAGCCTGCTGCTGTTGTATCTCGGTGCCATGGCGGCGACGCTGGGGGTCGTGGCGGCGCAGCGCCGATGGCGCGTCGCGACGTTCGTGGTCACACTGGCGTTCTTCGGGCATGCCGGCTCGAGTGTCTTCCGCTCCGCCCCACCCGGCATGTTGGGGCTCTACGGGGTGCTGGGCGGCGCTGCCGCCCTGCTGGTGAGCCTGCGTGAGCGCTGGCGCGAGACGCGGTTCCTCGCTTTTGCCGGTGGCTGGACGGTGCTCTGGATCGCGCAGGATGCCGGTCTCGGTGGCGGGCCGGGGCTGCTGGGCGCCGTGGTGCTCACCGCCCCGGTCTGGTGGCGGGCGCTGACGTCCGCCACCGTCTGGCCCGATGCGCCGGAGGGTGACCACGACCACACCTCGCTGATCGAATCGTGCTACTTCTACCTCTCGCCGATCCTGGTTGGCTACGCACTCTATCCTGTCTGGCCCGTCACCTTCGCCGCGCACGACGGCCTGGTGCCGCTGCTGGTCGCGCTGCCCTATCTCGCGCTGGGCTTCGGCACCCGGCACCGGCCGTTCGCGGTGGTCGGGGTCGTCACTCTCGCCTCGGCGGTGCTGGCCGAATGG
>JANOFA010000118.1:0-1581 GCA_031413355.1 Gemmatimonadota bacterium
TGTATCGGGTAGATAGCGGCAAGGTCGTGATCGTCGTGCTTGCCGTAGGCAAACGTGAGCGCGCCGAGGTCTAGGACATCGCCAGAAAACGCTTCAACGCTCGGCCTACGGAATACTGAAGCCTGTTTTCTACTCTACCCACAGTTTTTTGTGTGTTCGCCAATAAAACTTTCAATATGATCGCATATGTATTCAATCTCATTGGGCCGAACCCGGACTCCGTACGGGCCACCTACCCGGGCGCCCGAGCCATGCCCGAGTGATGCGTCCCAACCATCGCACACCGCACAGCGAGCCACGATGCAGGCACCACAGATTCCGGGGTTCCGACCGGTCCCCTTCACCGGCGTCATCTACGTCATGGCCGAGGCGGCTCGCCACGGCTATCGCTATGGCCACCCCGACTGGTGCAACCTCGGGCAGGGGATGCCGGAGACTGGCCCGCTCCCCGGCGCGCCGGCCCGCATCCATGACGTCACCATCGCCCTCGACGATCAGGAGTATGCTCCGGTCCCTGGCATTCCAGCGCTGCGCCAGGCCGTCGCTGCTCTCTACAACACCTTCTACCGGCAGGGAAAGGCCTCGCAGTATACCGAGCGCAATGTCTGCATCTGCGGCGGCGGGCGGGCCTCGCTGACCCGCGCCGTGGCCGCGCTGGGGGAAATCAACCTCGGCCACTTCCTGCCTGACTACACTGCGTACGAGGAGCTGCTTGACATCTTCAAGCTTTTCACCGCGATCCCGATCCTGCTCGACAGCGCCCGCGGCTACGATTTCCCGGTCGAGGAACTGCGGCGTGAGATCACCGGCCGTGGCCTGACCGCAGTGCTGCTCTCCAACCCGAACAATCCCACCGGGCGGGTGCTGCAGGGCGAGGTGCTGGAGCGCTGGGTCCAGACCGCGCGGGAGTTGCAGTGCACACTGTTGTTCGACGAGTTCTACTCCCACTACATCTGGGCCGGTGCACCGGGCGGGATGATTTCCGCCGCAGCCTACGTGGACGATGTGGATCGGGATCCGATCGTCCTGTTCGACGGCCTGACCAAGAACTGGCGTTACCCCGGATGGCGCTGCAGCTGGATCGTGGGCCCGCGCGCCGTGATTGATGCAGCCTCCAGCACCGGCTCGTTCCTCGATGGCGGCGGCAGCAAGCCACTGCAGCGAAGCGCCGTGCCGCTGCTCGCACCGGAGATCGTGCGCGCCGAGACCGCAGCGATCCACGCCGCTTTCCGCCGCAAGCGCGACATCCTGCAGTCCGGACTGGAGGCGGCCGGCATGCGGCTCGACCTCTCGCCGGAAGGAACCTTCTATTGCTGGGCCGATCTCTCGGGGCTGCCGGAGGGACTCAACGATGGCATGGCCTTTTTCAAGGCCGCGCTCAAGGAGAAAGTGATCTGCGTCCCCGGCGAGTTCTTCGACATCAATCCGGGCAAGCGGCGGAGCGGGCGCCCGTCACGCTTTCGCAGCTACGTAAGATTCTCCTTTGGTCCCGAGGAAGCAGCGGTGGTGGAAGGGGTGCGGCGGATTCAGCGGATGGTGGGAGGGAGCGGCGCGTAGGGAGGAGGCGGCCCCGCCACGAGG
>JANOFA010000119.1:0-3935 GCA_031413355.1 Gemmatimonadota bacterium
CAGACCTGGCACGGCAATAACCTTGCTCATCTTAAAGAGTTGGTCCACTTCGGCGAAGAGTTCCCCGTCCGGCGCCACGCCACGTAGGTGATGCGCTGTCGTTTGGCTACAAAGAACGCGTCCTCCCTAACCACCAACCGACCTCGGAGATTCCATGAAGCGAGTCACTGGCATTGGCGGAATCTTCTTCAAAGCCAAAGACGCTCCGTCACTACAAGCCTGGTACAAACAGCACCTCGGAATCGATGTCCAGGAATGGGGTGGCACAGCGTTCAATTGGACAGACGGTGAAGGCAAGCCGTTCGCCGGAACAACCATCTGGTCGATTGGCTCGGCGCAAGGCGACCAGTTCGCGCCTGGCACTGCAACGTTCATGGTCAACTACCGGGTGGAAGATCTCTACGCACTGGTTAAAGTCTTGCGCGAAGAAGGTTGCAACGTTCTCGAGAAGATCGACGATTCCGAGTACGGGAAGTTTGCCTGGGTCATCGATCCAGAAGGGAACAAGGTAGAACTGTGGCAACCGCCTGCAGGCCAATGATCAGGGCGGTCAGCCAGCGCGGGAATCGGCGCCGCTAAACCCGTCGGCGTGCCCGCCTAGACCTTCCGGAGCGCAAAGGCGATCTGCTCCTCGCAAAAGCGCGACTTCTTCATGGTCCGATCCTTCCCAGTGTCGGACCACAGAACCTACCGATTTCTCCAGTTGTCGCCTGTCGTTCTGTTCGGGCGAGACGTCAACTCTCACCCTACATTGGCAGGATGGACGCCTAACCGTCCGGTGCCATTCCGACCACCCTGCAATGGCAGGCGGAGCGCCCCCTACTTGCCGCCGAAATTGATGTGGAGCCCGACCGATAGCACCAGGTCGTTCGTGAAGTCCTTTCCCCCGCCGAAGTCACCGCCGTAGAAATAGTCCTCGGCATCCACCCGCAGACCCAACCCGTGGGAGAACGGAATGCGGAGACCGGCCCCCGCCACACCGCCGAAGTTGGATTCACTGCGGTTCGGGTCCCTGACGTCCTTGCCCCGGCGGATGAGCGCCGGGCCGACACCGATATTGAGTCCGACCGGCGACATCGACGGTGTCAGGCCCAGCAGGATCTTGGCGCCGCCGACGAACTCATTGAGTTTCCGGTCGCCGTTGATGGTGGAGCCGGCGACAGTGACCTTCGCCGGTGAATACCCGGTGACCAGCTCGAGACCAAGGGCGTTGGTGCCCCACAAGGTGAGCCCGGTGATAAGCCACACAAAGCGCTCACGTCGGAGCGCGATGCGCATGAGAACATCCCCACGATGGTGCTGGGTGTGGCCGATCGAGCCCGAAATCAGACCCTGCATGATGCCTTCTGGTGAAACCGTAGGCGGCGGTCAGAACGAAAAAGGCACGGACCAACGCTCTGAAAGCGTGGTCCGTGCCTACGACTGGAGGGGCCGTTTCCCCTCTCGCCTGGCGACTCGGCCTGAGGCCGAGTCAATGTCTACACGAGCAGGTCAGGGCTCGGGAGTTGCATCTGTTGTCACGCGGACCTCGGCGCACTGCTCCGGCGCTGCCCTGCCAGACCCAGCAGGCTACATCCGTGATGACTTATGGTAGTCTGATCGACAAGCAGCTCAACCCCCCATCCATCTTTCTGAACTCGGAAACATCGAGCTCGATCACCTCGCGACCGAAGGCCGCGAGACGTTTGGCGAGCGCGGGAAATCCGCTTGGGGCCAGTACCGCGTCGTTCACCCGCACGCAGTTGGCCGCGTACGTCTCCTCCTCGCTCGCCACGACCTGCTCGTACCCGCGCAGCGCGGGATGGCCGGCGAGCGCCTCGGCCACGACCAGGCACCGGTCGCCCATCCACGCGATACCGCTTTTCAGATGCAGCAGCTCGCGGTTCTCTCGGATACTGACCATCGCGGTGGTAAACTCGAAACGCCCCAGCCAGCTGGCGAGCTGGCGCGCACCTTCTTCATTGGTACGGTGCGAGAGGCCAATGAAGAAGTGCCCGTCCGCCTGACAGATATCACCGCCATCGAGGGTCCCGGGCGCACTGATCTCCGATACCGTTGCATACTGACTCTCCAGCACTTCGCGGATCACCGTCACCTCGCCCTGCCGGCTCGGCGCGCCCGGTCGCGCGATGATCGCTCCGTGCCGGGTGACCACGGCTGTGTCCTCGACAAATGTCGAATCGGGATAGGCGGCATCGGGCGGAACCGGCAGGATGGTCACTCCCAGCCGCTGCAATGCCACGCAGTACTGCGCATGCTGCACCCGCGCGAGCGCGAGATCGGGTGGGCCAAGTGTGGCGACGGTCAATCCCGCCGCGAAGCTGTCGGCGGGGGGCCGGACAATGGCCCGGCTGAAACGCAGGCCCTGGTCCGTCACGATGTCTCCTTACGGCCCCGCTGCCGGGATGCGAGGATCAGTCGGTAGATGGGATAGCTGGCAGCCAGGAGCACGATGGACCGGATGCTGTTCTGCTGGTCACTCACCACCGAACCGGCCAGAAAGGCCAGCGACCCAACCAGCACCAGCCCGGTGGTCCAGGGAAAACCCGGAACCCGATACGGCCGCGGTGTATCCGGCTCGTTCCGCCGGAGCGCGAAGACACTCACGAACGACATCGTGTAGCTCGCCACGAAGAAGAACGCCGCCAGTGCCAGGACCTCCTCGAAGGTGCCTGACAGGATGAATCCGACCGCCATTCCGATACTGACCCAGTGCGCCACCGTCGGCGTCCCGCCGGCATTTACCGTATCAAAGGCACCGGGCATCAATCCGTCACGGCTCATGGCGAGCGGGATGCGGGAAACCATCAGCGTGATCGCATTCATGCCGCCGAGAATGGAACCCAGCACGAGCAGGCGAATGAGCAGGTCGCCGCGATCACCAAAGAGCACATGGCCCGCGCTCGCGGCAACAAAGGGATCGCCGGCCATGCGGGTGACACCGAGCACCCGCACAAAGGCGACGTTGAGCAGCACGTAGATCAGGATGACGACCAACACCCCGCCGATCATCGCGCGCGGCACGGAGCGGCCGGCGTCGACCGTCTCCTCGCCGAAGTAGAGCGGGCCGGTCCAGCCATCGTAGGTATAGATGACTGACTGCAGCGCGATGACGAGCGCGGTGAACAGCGCGGCACCCACTGGCAGCAGTGCCGCCGCGGGCGCGGTGGTCGCATCAGTCGTGGGGACAGGAAGCGTCAGGCAGGCGACGATCAGCGCACCGAACGCCAGCGCCTTGAGCGCGCTGAGAATCTGCTGCGCGATATCCCCGATGCGGAGCCCGCGCCACTGCATCACGCCAAAGAGCAACGCCATCCCGCAGGCGATCATCACCCGGCCGCCCGGCAGGCCGGGCAGCAGCGGTTCGGCGTACTCCCCGAAGACCATGCCGCCGAGCGCCAGACTTGCCGCGGTGGAGAGCCAGTCGCTCCAGCCGACGATGAAGCCGGGATAGGGGCCCAGCGCGCGGTGTACGATGCTGTACTGTCCGCCTGAGCGCGCGATCATCGCGCCAGGCTCGGCGAGCGAGAGCGCTCCGAGCAGCGCGTACAGCCCGCCGACCATCCACACACCGATAAACAGCACTGTGCTCGGCAGCCTGGCCGCCACTTCGCCCGGGGTGCGCAGCAGCCCGACGAGAATGGTGTTTCCGAGCAGGACCGCCATTCCAAAGGCGACGCCGAGAATCTGGAGGAGCTTGCCGCGCCCGCTCAGAGGGTCCATCCACGGCGGTAGACCGGCCGGAGCCACTCCTCCGGCAGCTTCACGCTGGTCACATTGCCGGTGGATGGATCAACCGTGAGCGGCTGGCCCTGACGCACCGCGAGGCAGCCGAACAGCACCATCTCGGTGAGTGGACCGGCGTGGCCGGGAAAGGTCGAGAGGTTGGGCGCGCCACCCTTCATGGCCCGGATCCATTCGGCGTAGACCCCGGG
>JANOFA010000120.1:0-2859 GCA_031413355.1 Gemmatimonadota bacterium
GGAGTCTAGGCCAGCCGTCACCGATCCGGGATGTTTGGATAACCCCCCCCGGCGGCCCGCCCTCCCCCCCTGCCCCCCTCTCCCTTGTCAGGTTGCGGGGGCCCGGGGGTGAGGGCGTGCGGATCGTCAGCCTCAATCTGGAATCGCTGGGAATCTCGCCTGCTGGCAGCTCGACCCACACCTCCTCGATCCCGGCATCCTGCAGCGAGAGGAGCTGACGCAGCAGCACGGAGAGGCCCGCCACCCGCGCGGCAGGATCTCCTGCGGGTGGGCCGGTGAGCGTGGCGCGACAGGTCATGCGGCGGCGGTCCGCGGTTCTGTCGCCATCAGTACCGCGAGGAGCAGATTGAGCGGCACCGCACATACGATGAAATAGGCGCGGATCGACGCGGGCCACCACGGGTTGAAAAAGATCAGGAGATAGCCGAGCGCGAAATGAGTGCCGATCCCCAGGAAGGTCCACATCCGCATCCGGCCGGCATGTGCCGCGCGGTAGGCCACCGGATCGGCGGCGCCAGGAATGGCGAGCGCTGCATGCTGCGCCCGAGAGTACGTCTCGTAGACCCAGAGCAGGATCACGTCGCCCAGCCGCCCCTCCGCCTTCGCCGCCGCACGATCGCGCCCGACCTTGTCGACATCTTCCTCCCGCTCGGCGTAGCCGCCGGCGACCCGTGCGATGTAGCGCGTCTTGGCATGATCGAACAGCGCCGACTGCACCGCGGAGCTGGCGATGCCGGCGAGGCCGAGCAGCCAGTACCAGGCGCTGCCGTGCACGGTGACCATGTAGTACGCGCCGCAGACACCGAGGGTGAGCCCCACCGCGTAGTCCGCGATGCCGTCGAGAATGGCGCCGGTGGTCGAGGAAATCTTCCTGGCGCGCGCCAGCTGGCCGTCACAGCAGTCGAGCACGACAGAGGCGAACAGCAGCAGGCCGGCGCCAAGCGTCCACGATCGGTGATGGGCGCCGACCGCCAGCGCCACGCCACCGGCAATGCCGACGAGCGCACTCAGCAGCGTGACCTGGTTGGGGGTGATCGGCGTGGGAATCAGCAGCTGCACCACGCGGCGCGCGAGCGGCCGGTGGATGACTTCATCCACCAGCTCCTCGACCTCCGGCGGCTTGGTGGGAACCGGTGCTGTCATCGGGCGAAGCGGGCCCGGGCGTCCTCGAGGTCCGCATGGTCGTCGATCTCGGTCCACTCCCCACGGCCGATCGACACCGTCCGGAATGTCACCCCGGCCGAGATCATCCGCTGGAAGGCATCTTCGTAGTAGGCCTGGGTGTCGGCGGAGTCACGCATCGCCTCGAGCGTCGCCCAGAGGATCGGGAGCGCCGGCCCGCCGACCTTCTGGACCCCGATCGACTCTCCGGCGCAGTCGGCCGGGACCAGTTGCTTCGAGAGCTGCCGCACGTTGCCCTGTGCGTCGAGCAGCGCCTTCATCTCCTCCTCCCCCAGTCCGGTCCCGGTATCAAGCAGCAGCGCCGAGGCCGAAGGCGCAGCCACCAGCCGGGCGAGGGCATCGCCGGTGAGAACTACGTCGCCATCGCACAGCACGATGCCGGCCGCGTCGATCTTGCCCCGCGCGGCGAGGACGCTCATGCAGTTGCCGGTCGTGGCAAAGTCCGGGTTGGGAGCGAGGACGACGGGAATCGGCGGCGTATGCGCGGCGAGATGGGCTTCGACCTGGTCGGCCAGGTAGCCGGTGACGATGACGGCGCGAGCGATGCCCGCGGCGGCGATCCGCTCCAGTTGCCGGGCGAGAATCGTCTTGCCGCCGACGTCGATGAGGCACTTGGGTGTTTCAAGCGTCAGCGGCCGTAGGCGGGTGCCCGAGCCGGCAGCGAGGATGATGGCCTGGAGGTTCATCGATGAGATCGGAGGGTCGGGTGGTGGCGGTAGGCGCCGGGCAAGGCGCAACCCCGTGCTTGCCGAGGAGTGGCGCTGGGCGCGGGGCGGCGGGTGAGCGACAGCTGGAACCTAATTGTTCATCCATCCTCCGCTCACACCCCACCGCCTACTCCCTATCGCCTCGCGCCTACCGCAGGTGCGCAATCTCCGCCACCGTCTCCAGGAACCGATCGATGGTATGCACATCCACGTCGCCCATGTTGGCGACGAGGAAGCAGTCGTGACTGACCGGCCCCTTGCCCTTGTACACCAGGAAGCCGCGGCGCTTGAGGTCCTGATAGAAACTGTCGAAGGTGAGACCGGACGGCAGCTGGGCGACGGTGAGTGACGCGGCGCCGCCGGCATCATCAAACCGGAGCTTGAGGCCGAGGCCGAGGAGACCGGCACGGAGCCGGGCGTTGAGCACCTGGTAGTGCGCCCGACGGGCGGGGACACCGCCCTGCTCCTCGAGTTCGCGCAGTGCGGCGTCCAGCGCGACCACAGCCGGCACGGCGGGCGTGAAGGGCGTCTGGCCGTTCTCCCTCAGCGCGGCGCGATAGCGACGGAGGTCGAGGAACATCGACCGCGGCCGCACATGCGCGGTCTCGTCCCAGATGTCACGCCGGGCGATGACGAACGCCGCGCCGGCGACGCCGTGGAGGCACTTGTTGGCCGAGCCGATGATCACCGACGCGCGGCTGCGGGCCATGTCGAATTCTTCGCCACCCAGGCTCGAGACCACATCGACGAAGTAGCGGATGTGCCGCGGCGCGAGCAGGCGCCCCACGTCATTGACCGGGTTCAGCCGACCGACGCTGGTCTCGTGGTGCACCATGGCGACAGCCTTGATGCGCGGGTCGCTGTCGAGCATGCTGGAGAGCTGCTCCAGCGAGATCGGCTCGCCCCAGTCATACCGCAGATGGCTCACCGGGATGCCGAGGCACTCGGCCATCTCCGCGATCCGCTCGCC
>JANOFA010000121.1:0-6094 GCA_031413355.1 Gemmatimonadota bacterium
CGTGGGCAGGGAGGTGGATCTGTGGGGGCAGGTGGCAGGCGGGCGGCGGGCGGCGGGCGGACGGGCGGACGGGCGGCGGTCGGCGGGCGGACGGGCGGACGGGCGCTGGCGCAGAGGTCCTTAACCTGAATGCTGTTGCCACCGGCTGACGGCTGACGGCTGATGGCTGACGGCTCCCTCCCCTCACCCTCCCAGTCGGAACAGATAGCTCCCTTTCAGGAAGAACCCGTCGCTCCGACGGGCAAGCTGCCGGAATTTGAACGCCTCGCGATCATCCAGCGTGCTGCCATAGCCGGCGAAGAACACCGTGCCCGGGGTTGGGGTGAACGACAGCAGGACGTCCCCACGAAATGCGTTATCCTGAAATGGCGCGGTGCGCTGGTAGACACCGGCGGACGGATTGAAGATGAGGATCGGTGCCTCGGTCCTGCCGTTGTCGCGCAAGCTGTCCTGCTCGTACGCATTGTACTCCGCGACCAGCCGAAGGAAGAGCGGCCGGGCCAGCTGGTACTCCAGCTTGAGCCGCGGAATCCGCTGCCGTCCCACCAGCGTGTTGTCGCTCCGGCGACCATACTGGTTCTGCCGGTATCTCGCCTCGATCCGAATCCGGCCGGTCGGCCGCCAGTTGATGCCGAAATCCGAGAAGATGATATCGGAGGAGGCCCACTCGAGGAAGTTTTCGTCCTGGCCCCAGAGGTAGAAGGCGTTGGCGGAGAATCCGCGGAACTCCGGGGTCGAGAACGAGAGCGCGTAATCCCGGTTGGGGATCCGCTGGTTGCCGCCGGTGAACGCGACGGTGTCGAGACCAAGGCCGCCCGGGCCCGGCACCTCGAGCGCGTAGTCGCCATAGATCCGCGGATCGTAGCCGAAGTATTCCAGCAGGATCGACGCACCCACCTCCCAGCCGCCCTTGAGCGTCGCGTTCAGGTTGAGGTGCAGCTTGGGATCCCGCACTCCCTTGCCATCGAAGAACCGGTCGTAAGTCCAGGTGCCCAGCAAGGAGACATCCGGCG
Organism: Gemmatimonadota bacterium; assembly: GCA_031413355.1. Taxonomy (GTDB): domain Bacteria; phylum Gemmatimonadota; class Gemmatimonadetes; order Gemmatimonadales; family GWC2-71-9; genus JADJOM01. The sequence goes on from JANOFA010000121.1 coordinate 1,014, forward strand.
TGAAGCTCTCCACCAGGCTGCCGGGCTTCCCCTTGAGCGTCAGGAGATTCACCAGGTTGAGGTTCACATCACCCGGTCGACTGATGAAGCCGCTGCGGGTGCGGAAATCGGGGTCGATACCGGAGAACGTCCAGCGAAGGCCGATCAACTGGCCATTGCTGACAAACCGCCCGAGCCACAGCGGTCCGGTCGTGGTCGTGCCCGCCTCGTGGGTGCGGCTTCCACCGAATTGCCAGCTGAAGTTGGTCTTCCCCAGCGAGAGCCGTCCGTCCACGGCGAGCACCCGGTTCCAGTCGTCGCCATCGATCCGGTCGGTGTACGCCAGTCCCAGCCGAGAGCCGCGGCCGACATCCCCCTGCAATCGGAGTTCGTTGATAATCGGATGATCGTCGCCGCTCCGGGACGCGATCTTGTCATCCACCGCCGAGATGAGACCGATGTTTGCGCCGAACGCCTTGCCGGTGAGCTTGACCGCCGCCAGTGGCTGCACGATCCGCCGGGTGTAGATCAGGTTGAACTGCGTCTGGAACAGCTCGAGCCCGTCGAGAAAGAAGGGGCGCTTTTCGGGAAAGAAGAGCGCGTCACGCGGATCGAACTGAATCTGCGAGACATCCGACTCCACCTGCGAGAAGTCGGGGTTGGCCGTCGCGTTGAGCCCCAGGTTGTTGCTGATGCCCCAGCGCACCGTGCCACCCAGCTCGGGACCGGCACGATCGTAGTTCCAGCCGCCGCTACTTGTGCGATGCCCCTCGAGCCGGCCGGTGATTTCCGGCGTGATGTCGAGGGTGAGGCCGCGCACCAGTCGCTCGAGGCCGGTCAGCGTGCCGGCCTGCTGCAGGAACGATGCGCTCGCGCGCTGCGCCGGTACCCAGGAATCCTCGAATCCCGAGCGCTGGATCTTGCGCAGCACATGAAGCCGCCAGCTCTGCGAGTCCTTCGACTGATACCGCAGGCTCTTGAAGGGGATGGCGATCTCCACCTCGTAGCCGCCCTCGACCAGCCGGCCCTTGGAGAGGAAGACGTAGTCCGGACTCAGATCCGCCGATTCGCGGGCCTGCGCCGAGCCGCCGAGGAACCCGCCGCCACTTGTGACGCCCCGTTCCACCAGCGCGCCGTCGGCCTGCACCCCAAGCGGGTTGACCGCAAACATGAACGACTGACGGCCGTCATCGAAGGTGCCCAGAAAGAACTGGACGTAATCGTCACTGAAGATGTGGTCCCGGTCGGCCAGCGTAGCGTGGACTTCACCACCCGCGTCGCGCGCGCGCACACCGAAGTGGATGGCCGTGGCCGAGTACCACACCAGGATCTCGGTGGAATCCTCCGCCGGCACGCCGTCGATGGGCTGGAAATGGGAGAAGCCGCCGAGCACGGCCGCCTGGCTCCACACCGCCTCGTCCAGCACGCCGTCGACCTGGATGGCGGCATCGAGCCGCGGAATCGCGACACTCAGCTGGCCGGCGCGACCATCATGGACCTGCGGGGTATCAAGCGGCACGGCCTGGAGCAGTGCCAGCAGCGGAAGCATCATGGTGACAGGTCTCGGGCGGGGGAGTCGGGAGGCGTACGGTAACGGCAACCCGACGGTTTCGCATCAGGGCCCCGGGAATCCTGTCCGAACCCCTTGAGCAGGTATAGTTTCCCCTTTCCCTATCACGACCGTCGCACGGAGAAACGTCATGCTGCAGCGCCTCACCGCTTTGTCCTTCCTCCTCGTCCTCCTCGTGACCAATGCCGAGGCCCAGGCCAGCCCAAAGACCAAGGAACCCGAGTACGACGGCCGACCGCTCTCGAGCTGGCTCGTCGACCTCAAGACGGCCGCCGCGCCCTATTCGAGAAATGCCGCCGCCTATGCCATCGGCGGTATGGGCCCAGCCGCGAAGGCGGCCGTGCCGGCGTTGATCGAGGCCCTCGACGATCTCGAGGCGACGGTGCGCTTCCCGGTCTGTATCGCGCTACGAGAGATCGGCCCGGATGCGAAGGATGCCGTGCCCGCACTGACCAGGGCGCTGGACGATCACAATGAGGACGTCGCCGCCATGGCCCGCAAGGCGCTCATCAAGATCACCGGAGAGGATCCGCGACCGCCGGAGGAGGAGTGACCCTCGATCGGGGCACGTCTCGCCGACTCGGCGGCACCGCGCTCTTCGCGCTGCTGCTGGCGGTCGGCCCGCCCGCTCCGCTCTCCGCGCAGGCTGCGCAGCCCGACCACGCCCTGCAGCGCCAGCTCGACAGCCTGGTCCGGGGCTTTCACGGCGACGTCGGCATCTACGTGCGTCATCTTCGGAGCGGCCGGACCGCCGGCATCAACGCCGACAGCCTCTATCCCACCGCGAGCATGGTCAAGGTCCCGATCATGATCGGCGTCTTCGACGCGCTCGAGCGTGGCGATCTCGAGTTCCATCAGGAACTGACCTACACCGATTCGCTGCTGTATGAGGGTGACGATATCCTCGGTCTCTTCCAGGACTCGAGCAAGGTCGCGCTCTCCAAGCTCCTCCTCCTCATGATCACCACGAGCGACAATACCGCCTCGCTCTGGCTGCAATCGCTGGCCGGCACCGGGAGCCGGATCAATCAGTGGCTGGCAGGTAACGGCTTCTCCGCCACCCGGGTGAACAGCCGCACTCCCGGGCGGGAGGCCGATCGCACCGCGTTCGGCTGGGGGCAGACCACGCCGCGCGAGATGGCGGCGCTGCTCGCCCTGATCGGTGAGGGCAAGGCGGTCAGCCCTGCCGCCAGCGAGGAGATGTACCGCCACCTCACCCGCAGCTACTGGACCGGCGAAGCACTCTCCGCGCTGCCGCCCTGGGTCCAGGCCGCTTCGAAAGTGGGCGCGGTGGATCAGTCGCGCTCCGAGGTCGTATTGGTGAACGCCCCTTCCGGCGACTACCTCTTCTGTGTCATCACGAAAAACCAGCAGGATACCAGCTGGGAGGCGCCCAACGAAGGCTGGATGCTGATCCGCCGGCTCTCCGCCCTGCTCTGGCATCACTTCGAGCCGAAGCATCCGTGGCACCCCGCCGAGGGTGCCGCCCGCTTCAAGCCGTGAGCGACGCGGCCGAACGACACCTGCGGCGCTACCGGTCGCTGGCCCATCAGTGGGACAACCTCCTCCGCATTCCCGGCACCCCCATCCGGCTCGGCTGGGATGCCCTGCTCGGATTGATCCCCGTCATCGGGGATGCCGCCGGTGGGGTGTTAGGCAGCTACGGTGTCTGGGTGGGGTGGCGGCAGGGGGCACCCTTCAGCGTGCTGCTCCGCCTGCTGCTGAACCTGCTGGTGGACATCGTGGTCGGGGCCATTCCGGTGGCCGGCGATCTCTTCGATGTCGGCTGGCGGAGCAACAGCCGGAACGTCGCCCTGCTCGATCGCTGGCTGGAGCGACCCGACCAGGTGCGTCGCCGAAGCGCCTGGCTTCTTGTCGCGCTCGCGGGGATCCTCCTTGTCATGCTGGTCGCGTCCCTCGCGGCGGCGGTCTGGCTGGTGCACCGGCTGCTGGCGACGCTGCAGCTCGACTGGGGCTGACCCGAACAACGCCCCGCCGGACTGCCCCCGGCGCCCGTGTTGACACCCCCGCCTCCAGTCGCCAGCATCCCCTCATGCGAATCCCACCGATGATCGTCGCCGTCGCGCTGCTACTCGCCCTCGCCGGCTGCGGCGGGAGTGCCACGGCGGCCCGCACCTTTCCCGGCACGATCGAACTCGACGAGAGCGACGCTGCGCCGCTCGTCGGCGGGCGGGTGCTCACCGTGCGGGTCACCGAGGGCGACACCGTCCGGGTGGGCGACACCCTTGCCGTGCTGACCCAGTCGCAGATTCCCGCCAATCTCGAGGACCGTCGCGCACGACTCGCCGCCGCCGAGTCCCGGCTGGCCGATCTGCGGCGCGGCTCGCGGCCCGCGGAGATCACCCGGGCGGAGGCGGAGCTCGCCGCTCTCGAGGCGGACGCCGACCGTACCGCACGCGATCTCGCCCGCGCGACACAACTCGCCCGTGACACCGTGATCTCGCGCCAGGATCTCGATCGGGCCACATCCGCCGCCGAGGCTGCGGCGCGCCGCCGCGATGCCGCGCGCGCGACTCTCGATGTCCTGCGCGAGGGCAGTCGGGCCGACCAGGTGCGCACGGCGGAATCCGAAGTCGCCAGCGCCCAAGCCCAGCTGAGCGGTGCCCGCGCCGATGTTGGCGAGCTCGCCGTGCTGGCCGCCGTTGATGGCGTGATTCTCGGACGCCACGCCGAACCGGGCGAGGTCGTGGCCGCGGGCACGCCGCTGGTCACGATTGGCGTGGTGGCGCACCGGTGGGTGCGGGTCTTTCTCCCCGCCGAGCTCATCGCGACTCTGCCGGCCGGCGCCCCGGCCACGATTCGTCTCCCCGCCGCGACGGGCACGCAGCAGTGGACCGGTAGCCTCGGCGCCATCAACCCGCGGGCGGAGTTCACTCCGCGCGCCGCCCTCACTGAGGAGGACCGGGCCGACCTGCTCTTCGCGGCACGCGTCGCGCTGCACGACAGTACCGGGCTGCTGCGCCCGGGACTTCCGGTCACCGTGCAGTTCTGATGCGGGATGCGATCATCACCGCGGCGCTCCACCGGCGCTTCGGCGACCTCGTCGCCGTGGAACGGCTCGACCTGGCCATCCATCCCGGCGAGATCTTCGGCCTGCTCGGCGCCAACGGCTCCGGCAAGACCACGACGATCCGGATGCTCACCGGCCTCATCCCACCGACCAGCGGCACGGCGGAAGTCGCCGGCATCGATGTGGTGGCCAATCCGGAGGCGGTGCGGCGACGGCTGGGCTACATGTCGCAGCGCTTCGGCCTGTACGACGATCTCACCGTGCAGGAGAACCTGCGCTTCTATGCCGGGCTCTATGGGCTGATCGGCAGGGAGGGAGCGGCGCGGGTGGAAGAGATGCTCACCGGACTCGACTTCCTGTCGCGCCGCCGCCAGCTCGCCGGCACGCTCTCCGGCGGCTGGAAACAGCGACTCTCCCTCGCCTGCGCCACGGCGCACCGGCCGGACGTCCTGTTCCTCGACGAGCCCACCGCCGGGGTGGACCCCGCCGCCCGCCGCCAGT
>JANOFA010000122.1:0-4178 GCA_031413355.1 Gemmatimonadota bacterium
GAGGAGCCGGGCAGGAAGACGTGGGCGAACTTGGCCGTCTCGCAGAGGAACAGGTCCTGCACGACGATGCACTCCATCGCCTCCAGCGCCGCCGTCACATGCTGGGTGTCGGGATCCGACTGGGCGATATCCTCGCCCTCCAGGTAGAGCCCCTTGAAGCTCCCTTCGAGCGCGGCGTCGAACATGTTGGGAATGCGGAGGCCCGGCTCCGGCTCGAGCGTGACACCCCACGCCCCCTCGAACAGCGCCCGGGTCGGCCCATCGAGCACGTGGCGGTAACCGGGGTACTCGTGCGGGAAGGAGCCCATGTCGCAGGAGCCCTGCACGTTGTTCTGGCCCCGCAGCGGATTCACGCCCACGCCTTCACGCCCGAGGTTGCCGGTCGCCATCGCCAGATTGGCGATGCCGATGACCATCGTCGAACCCTGGCTGTGCTCGGTGACGCCGAGACCGTAGTAGATCGCCCCATTACCCCCGGTGGCGTAGAGCCGCGCGGCGGCACGAATCTCCGCCGCCGGCACGCCGGTGACGCTCTCCAGTGCTTCGGGAGAATGCTCCGGCGTGGACACGAAGGCGCGCCACCGGTTGAAGCTCTCCACCTCGCAGCGCTCGCGGACGAACGCCTCGTTGACCAGCCCCTCGGTGACGACGACGTGGGCCAGCGAATTGATCAGGGCGACGTTGGTGCCGGGCCGGAGCTTGAGGTGATGATCCGCCTGGACGTGCGGTGTGCGCACCAGGTCGATGGTGCGCGGATCGGCGATGATCAGCTTGGCACCCTCGCGCAGGCGGCGCTTCATCTGGGAGGCGAAGACCGGATGGCCGTCGGTCGGGTTGGCGCCGATGACGAAGACGACGTCGGTCAGCAGCACCGAGTCGAAGTCCTGGGTGCCGGCCGACTCGCCCAGCGTCGCCTTGAGGCCGAAACCGGTCGGCGAATGACAGACCCGGGCACAGGTATCGATGTTGTTGTTGCCGAAGGCGGCGCGCACCAGCTTCTGCATCAGCCACACTTCCTCGTTGCTGCAGCGCGAGGAGGAGATGGCGCCGACCGAACTGCGGCCGTACTTGGCTTGGATCCGCTTGAACTCCGACGCCGCGTAGCCGATGGCCTCCTCCCAGCTCACCTCGCGCCAGGGATCGGAGATCTGCTTGCGGATCATTGGCCTGGTGATGCGGTCGGGATGGGTCGCGTAGCCCCACGCAAACCGGCCCTTCACGCAGGAATGGCCGTGATTGGCGTGGCCGTTCTTGTTGGGCGTGAGGCGGACCACCTGGGTGCCCTTCACCTCGGCCTCGAATGAGCAGCCGACGCCGCAGTAGGCGCAGGTGGTGATGACGCTGCGGTCCGGCGTACCATGCTCGATCACCGACTTGTCCATCAGTGTCGCCGTGGGACAGGCCTGCACGCAGGCGCCACAGGAGACGCACTCCGACTCCATGAAGCTCTCCATCTGACCGGGAGAAACCTTGGAATCGAAGCCGCGGCCGTCGATCGTCAGCGCATAGGTCCCCTGCACCTCTTCGCAGGCCCGGACGCAGCGGGAGCAGACGATGCACTTGGTCGCATCAAAGGTGAAGTAGGGATTCGAGGTGTCCTTCTCGCCCACGAGGTGATTCTTCCCCTCGTAGCCGTAGCGCACTTCACGGAGCCCCACCTGGCCTGCCGTATCCTGCAGCTCGCAATCGCCGTTGGCGGAACAGGTGAGGCAATCGAGCGGGTGATCGGAGATGTACAGCTCCATCACGCCTCGGCGCAGCTGGGCCAGCTTGGGCGTCTGGGTCCGCACGGCCATGTTGGCTTCGACCGGCGTTGTACAGGAGGCGGGGTAGCCCTTCCGGCCCTCGACCTCCACCAGGCAGAGCCGGCAGGAGCCGAACGCCTCGAGGCTGTCCGTGGCGCAGAGTTTCGGCACCATGAGGCCCACTTCTGCCGCGGCCCGCATGACCGAGGTGCCAGACGGCACGGTGACCGGCACCCCGTCGACGGTGAGCGTCACCATGGTGGACGACGTGGAGGCCGGCGTGCCGTAATCGAGATCAGTGGCGAGCAGCATGAGCAGTTCCTCGAATCCGTGAAGCTGAACGAGTGGTCAGCGGGCGCCGGCGGCCGCGAGCGACGCGGCGGGCAACCCGAAGTCTTCCGGGAAATGATTCAGCGCACTCAGCACCGGAAAGGGCGCCATGCCCCCCAGGGCGCAGAGTGATCCACCCAGCATGGTATCGCAGAGGTCCCGGAGCAGCGTGATGTTGGCCGTCCGGTCCTCGTCGGCGATGATCCGGTCCACCACCTCCACCCCGCGGGTCGACCCGATGCGGCAGGGGGTGCACTTGCCGCACGACTCGATGGCGCAGAACTCCATCGCGTAGCGGGCCATCTTCGCCATGTCGACGGTATCGTCAAAGGCGACGATGCCGCCATGACCGACCATCGCGCTGATGGCGATGAACGCTTCATAGTCGAGCGGGGTGTCGAACTGCGACTCGGGGAGATAGGCGCCGAGCGGCCCGCCCACCTGCACCGCGCGGATCGGACGGCCGGTGATCGAGCCGCCGCCGTAGTCGTACAGCAGCTCGCGCAGCGTCACGCCGAAGGCCTTCTCCACCAGCCCGCCCTGCTTCAGGTTGCCGGCCAGCTGGATCGGCAGCGTCCCGCGAGAGCGGCCCATCCCGTAATTCTTGTAGAAATCGGCGCCGCGGTCGAGGATGATCGGCACCGACGCGAGCGAGATGACGTTGTTGATGACCGTCGGCTTGCCGAACAGCCCGGAGATGGCCGGAAGCGGGGGCTTGTAGCGCACGATGCCGCGCTTCCCCTCCAGGCTCTCCAGCATCGCCGTCTCTTCACCGCAGATGTAGGCGCCGGCGCCGACCCGGACTTCGAGGTCGAACGCCTTGCCGCTGCCCAGCACGTTCGCGCCGAGGTGGCCAGTCGCGACTGCGGCCGCGATCGCTTCGTTGAGCACCACCAGCGCATCGGGATACTCGGAGCGGAGGTAGATGTAGCCCTTCGTTGCCCCGACAGCGATGCCGGCGATCGTCATCCCCTCGATGAGCACGAAGGGATCGCACTCCATGATCATCCGGTCGGAAAATGTCCCCGAGTCGCCCTCATCGGCGTTGCACACGATGTACTTCTGCGGTCCCTTGGTACCGAGCACCGTCTTCCACTTGATGCCGGTGGGGAACGCCGCCCCGCCCCGGCCGCGCAGGCCCGACTGGGTGACGATTTCCACGATGCGGGCGCCATCGAGCTCGAGCGCGCGGCGCAGGCCGCGGTAGCCGCCATGCGCCTCGTAATCGTCGAGCGACACCGGATCGGTGATGCCGACGCGGGCGCAGGTGAGCCGTTCCTGCCGCTTGAGGTAGCTGATCTCCTCGGTGAGCCCGAGACCCTTCGGATGGATTCCGCCGGTGAGGAATTTCGCAGCGAAGAGCGAGGCCACGTCGCCCGCCACGATCGGCCCGTAGGCCATCCGCCCGGCCGGCGTTTCCACCTCGACCATCGGCTCCAGCCAGTAGAGTCCGCGCGAGCCGTTGCGCACCAGCTCCACCGTGGTGCCGAGGCGCCTCGCTTCCGCGAGGATCTTCGCGGCGACGGCATCGGCGCCGACCGACTTGGCGCCGGAATCACGCGGGACGTAGACCCGGGTCATGGTGCCATCTCCAGTCCCGCCACCAGCGCGTCGAACCGCGCCGGGGTCACCCGCCCATGCACCTGCCGGTCGATGGTGATGGCCGGTGAGAGGGCGCAGTTGCCGAGGCAGTAGATCGGCTCGAGCGTGATCGTGCCGTCGGCGGTGGTCTCATGAAAAGTGACGCCGAGCTTCTTTTCCGCATGAGCAATGAGTGCCTCGGCGCCGACCGCCTGACACGACTCGGCACGACAGATATGGACCTGGTGGCGGCCGGGGGGTGTGTCGCGAAAATCGTGGTAGAAGGTGATGACACCGTGCACTTCCGCGCGCGACAGATTGAGGGCGCCGGCAATCATCGGCACGGCATCAGGCGGGATGTAGCCCAGCTCCTCCTGAATGCCGTGCAGAATCGGGAGCAGGGCACCGGGCAGGCCGTTCAGTCGGTCGAGGACCAGCTGCACCATGGGTTCCCAGGTGGCGTCGACGCGAAAGAAAAGCTGGAAACCTCCGCCCGTTGGGACAGCGATCACAAGCTGATCA
>JANOFA010000123.1:0-5102 GCA_031413355.1 Gemmatimonadota bacterium
GCCCAATCGTCCAATCGTCCAATCGCCCAATCGTCCAATCGTCCAATCGCCCAATCGCCCAATCGTCCAATCGTCCAATCGTCCAATCGCCCAATCGCCTAATCGCCTACTCTCCTATGTCCCACGTCACCTGCCGCCTCCACCACGCCGTCGCGGTCATCTCGTTCAGCAATCCCCCCGTCAACGGCCTGTCTCACGCCGTGCGTTCGGCGCTGGCGGCGGCGCTCGCACGCGCAACCGCTGACAGCGCAGTGCGTACAATCGTGCTCACCGGAAGCAACGGGCTTTTTTCCGGCGGCGCCGACATCCGTGAATTCGGCACCCCGGCGATGGTGCAGGAGCCACACCTGCGCCAGCTCATCGAGATGGTCGAGACGAGCGCCAAGCCGGTTATCGCCGCGATCGCGGGGCTCTGCCTCGGTGGTGGGCTGGAGCTGGCACTCGCAGCGCACTACCGCGTCTCGAGTGCCGGCGCCCGGCTCGGCCTGCCAGAAGTGAAGCTCGGCCTGCTGCCAGGCGCCGGGGGCACACAGCGGCTGCCGCGACTCGTCGGTGTCGAGCTGGCGATCAGCATGATCACGAGTGGCGAACCGGTGCTGGCGACGGTGCTCGCGACGACCGCGCTGCTCGACCGCGTGGTCGACGGCGATCCTGTGGCCGCGGCGCTGGAGCTGGCGGCAACTTCGGAGTTTGAGACGAGACCGCCCCGGCGCACTCGCGACATCCCGCTGGCCGAGCCGCACCTCGTGGCGCTCTGCGCCGCAGCCCGCAGCCGATTGGAAGCCCGTCGGCCACGCCTCCCGGCGCCGTTGCGCTGCACCGACGCGATCGAGGCTGCGGCCCGGCCCTTCGAAGAAGGACTCGCGGTCGAGCGACAGGCGTTTCTCGAACTCATGCAGTCACCCGAATCGAAAGCGCTCAGGCACGCCTTCTTCGCCGAACGTGCCGCCGGAAGGCTCGACGACGTCCCAACAGCGACCGCCCCTCGCATGCTCGATACCGCCGCGGTCATCGGCGCCGGCACCATGGGCGCCGGCATCACGATCTGCCTTGTCGATGCAGGAATACCGGTCTGGCTACTCGAGAGTGATCAGGCGGCGCTGGAACGCGGCATGACGCGCATCGGTGGCATCTACGACGGCCAGGTCAGGAAGGGCAAGCTCTCCGAAAGCGAACGGAATCGGCGGATGGCGCTGATCACACCGACACTCTCCTACGAAGCCATCAGTCAGGCCGACATCGTGATCGAGGCGGTGTCCGAATCGATGGAGATCAAGCAGCAGGTCTTCACGACGCTCGACCGGGTCATGAAGCCGGGCGCCCTCCTCGCCACCAACACGTCGACGCTTGACGTCAACCGGATCGCGGGATTTACCCGCCGTCCCGGCGACGTGCTCGGCACCCACTTCTTCAGCCCGGCGAATGTGATGCGGCTGCTGGAAGTGGTGCGCGGCACCGCCACCAGCCCCGACGTGCTGGTGACGGCGATGCAACTGGCTAAACGGCTGCGGAAAGTGGCCGTGGTCTCCGGCGTCTGCGACGGCTTCATTGGCAACCGGATGCTCGAGCTCTATCTGAAGCAGGCGTTCTACCTGGTCGAGGAAGGCGCGTCGCCCCAGCAGATCGACGCCGCCATCGAGGCGTTCGGCGTCGCGATGGGTCCGTTCCGCGTCGGCGATCTCGTCGGCAATGATGTCAGCTGGGCCATCCGCCAGCGACGTCGCGCCGAACGTCCCGGCTATCTCTTTTCCACGCTGCCCGACCGGCTCTGCGGGCTCGGGCGCTTCGGGCAGAAGACCGGCGGTGGCTGGTACGACTATCCCGACGGCCCGCGCAATCCGATGCCATCGAACGTCGTCGAACAACTCATTGCAGCACACCGGGCGGAGATCGGCATCGCTCCACGCCAGATCAGCGACAGCGAGATCGTCGATCGACTGGTCTATGCGCTGGCGAATGAAGGGGCGCGGATTCTCGCGGAAGGAATCGCGGCTCGCGCCTCCGATATCGATGTCGTCTATCTCACCGGCTACGGCTTTCCCGCCTCGCGCGGCGGGCCGATGTTTTGTGCCGACCTCACCGGCCTGGCGGAAGTCCGCCGCCGGATATGTGAGTTTGCCGCCAATCCGCACGGCGACCCCGCCTGCTGGACGCCGGCGTCACTGCTCGACCGGCTGGCGAATTCGGGGGGCAGCTTCACTGGTCAGGGATGATCGACGGACTCGGCGGAGGGGTGCATGAGAAAGCCCCGGATCTCCACCTGCGGGAGATCGGGGGCTCTTCCTCGTGTTGCCACGCGACCAACGCTACATGGTGGCGAGCTTGCCGACCGCGGAGGCCAGCATGTGGGTCTTGGCTTCATCAGTCGCGCCGACGGCGTCGGCGTGCAGCTGGGTGGTCAGCCTGGTGAGCGCATCCTTCCGGGCCTGACCGGAAAGCTTCTCTGCGCTGGCGAGTGCTGTCCGGGTCGCGGCGATCTTGCCTGCGGCCAGTCCCTTCGAGCGCTCGAGCTGGTCCAGGTAGGCGCGCGGCACGGCGAAGCTCGCTGGCCAGACGAACTTTGGCTGGCCCTGGGCGTTGAAGTAGTCGAAGCGCACCAGCTTGGCGGCGTCGATCTCGTTCTGCGAGATATGCGTGCTTGGCGACAGCTCGAAGATGTCCAGACCGCGGCCGATTTCAGAGCTGACCATCACGCCGTTGTACCAGTACACCGACCAGGTCCCGCCATTGCCCATTTCGGTCGAGTCCACCGGGCCGCGATCGTGGAAGGCGATCTCCTTCGGGTGGCTGGCGTCGGTCCAGTCGAAGATCGAAATGCCGCCCTGGTACCAGGACTGGACCATGACGTCCCGTCCGGGAATCGGGATGAGCGAGCCGTTATGTGCCACGCAGTTTTCCAGCGACGTCTGCGGCGCCGGCATCTTGTAGTAGCTCTTGAACGTCATCTTGTTGTTGGCCAGCGTGAAGATCGCGTTCGCGCCCCATTCCGGCCTATCGGTGACGCGGCACTTCGGCCCCCCGCCGCCACCCCACTCATCCGAAAAGAGAATCTGGGTGCCGTCGTTGTTGAATGTCGCCGAGTGCCAGTAAGAGAAGTTCGAGTCGGCGACGGCGTCGATCCGCTTGGGGTTGGCCACATCGCGGATGTCGAGCAGGAGCCCGTATCCTTCGCACGCACCACCGGCCAGGCCGATCGCCGGGTAGACGGTGATATCGTGGCACTGGGTCGGGCCGGGGCGCACCTCGCCGGGGGCGGGAGGCGCGGGCGGCGGACCGAAGCGGGCCAGGATGATGGCGGGCAGCGCTACCCGTAACGCGGCACTGTCCGCGCCGGTGGCCGCACCGCTGCCACCGCGAGCGGTGATCACGCTGTCCAGCATTGGCTTCACGAACTGCGGCGGCAGGATGAACTCCTGCTCCCCGAACTTGACGGTGAAGGCACCGGCGGCGCGCGCCGCAGCCAGCCCCCGCTCCTGCTCAGCCTTGTCCTCCGGTGCATCGCCGTGCTCCGGTGGAGCCACGAGGTCGTTGAAGATCCGTGGGGAACTCACGATTCTTGCCTGCTCGGGATGAGCGAGGGGGACACGAATGACTTCGATCCGGAAGAGCGCGGAGTTGGGGTCCTTGTCCGGCGCCAGCCTGGAGCAGCCTGGCAACTCGTTGGGCGAGCGCACCCCGGCTGAACCAGAAATGTAGACGTAGACATTCGCCGTGTCGTTCGGATCCTCGACCACGGTATGGGTATGCGAGCCGCGGCAGGTCTGAACGTTGGCGAGGTACTTCGGCGCGCTGATGTCGGTGATATCAAAGATGCGGATGCCACGCAGCCGGTCGGCGCTCACGGTGTCGCGCACTCCCTGCGCACCGCAGTCGAGCCGGCCCCCATTCCCCTCACCCGAGACGAAAAGGAGGTTCTTGTACACCGACACATCGCTCTGTGACGCCGGACAGAAATAGGCCGTCTTGAGCGATGGCTTGGCCGGGCTCGAGATGTCCCAGACCTGGAAGCCGTTGAAGCTCCCCTGAATGGCGTAGGGCCCGGTGAACGAGATGTCGGAATTGGTGCCGTCGATGAACTTCTCCGACGGCCGTGTCGTCGAGACCAGGCGCATGTTCCACGCGGCTTCGGCGGCGTCCCACATGCCGGCGCGGAGCCCCACCCGCGGATCCTGCTTGGGCGCCATGGCGGACATGTCATTGCTGCCCGCCGACGAGGACGACGCGGCGCAGCCCGCCAGGGAGAGAAGGCCGAACGCGAGCGAGAGTGACCGGAGGGAAGCGCCGGTACGTGGTGTGCGGGACCTACAGGCTGTGGGAGCCGATACCATGGAGGAAACCTGTGATGAGACGGGAAAGGAGGATAACGAGAGCATCAGGGGTTGCGTCCCTCGGAGGGGAGTGCGGCGAGCATCTTCTGCATGCGTCCGATCTCGGTGGTCTGGTCGGCGTAGATGTCGGAGGCAATGCGGAAGACCCGCTCCTCCTCACCGGCGCCCTGCGATCCGAACAGCTGATCCACCATCACGATGGCGCCCTGGTGGTGCTGGATCATGAAGGTCAGGAACATCCGGTCGAACTCGGGTCCCCGTGCCTGGTCCAGCTGGACCAGCTGCTCGGCGGTCAGCATACCGGGCATCATCGGCATCATTGAGTGATCCATGCCCGGCATCATGGCATGAGACGCATCCGCGTCGGGCACAGTTTCACGCCGGTCACGGAGCCAGCGCTTCATCAGGGTGATCTCGTCCTGCTGGCCGACGACGATCCGCTCGCACATGGCGCGGATTGATGCGCTGGCGCCATGCGAGGGCGCCCAGCCGGCGATGAGCACCGCCTGCGCGTGGTGGCTGATCATGCCGGTCATGAAGGCGACGTCCGCCGCGGTGTAATACGGCTGTCCGGCTGCGACACCCGCGGCAGTCGCCGGGGAGGACTGGGCGGCGCCGGGGGTTGGTCCTGTACCGGCGGCGATCGCGAGGGCGACGATCAGGGGGACAGCCCGCATTCGCTGCAGGGAATTACTCATGGTTGTTCTCCCCGTCTGGGGCGGATGAAGGCGTTCGATACTATCAGTAGGGGCGCCGGTTGGAAAGCCGCTGGAA
>JANOFA010000124.1:0-5284 GCA_031413355.1 Gemmatimonadota bacterium
GCACCGGATGGAGGGCAACGACGAGTACCGTACCAACCGCGGCTGGTATTTCATCTCGTTGATGGCCCAGCTCGCGCCAGGCGTCTCGCTGGAGCGTGCCGCCGCCGAGGCCACCGCGTTGATCCGCGCCGGCCGCAGCGACTCGACCACCAACAACGGATTCCAGGATGTGCAGTTCGGTCCGGTGCTCGCCGCGGCCGGGCCCGACTTCAGCGCGACGGCGGACCTGGCCCGCTGGCTGGCCGCGATGTCGCTGCTGGTGCTGCTGATCGCCTGTGCCAATGTCGCCAACCTCATGCTCGCCCGCGGACTGGCGCGCGGTCGCGAGCTGGCCATCCGCAAGGCGCTCGGCGCGGGGAAGGGGCAACTGGTGCGGCAGCTCTTCCTTGAGGGTGCGCTGGTGGCGGTGGCCGCCGGCGGGCTGGGTATCGTGGTGGCGGCATGGGGCGGGGCGCTGCTGCGCGGTTACATCCTGTCGCCGGCAATGGCCGAGCGATTCACGATCGACGGCCGGGTATTCGCGATTGCCGCCGCGGCGACGCTGGTCGCCGCGATCATCGCGAGCCTGGTGCCGGCGCTGCAGGTGACGCGAAGTGACCTGACGCCAGTGCTCAAGGAGGGGGGGCGGGGTAGTGGCTTCCGCCGGTCACGGGTTCGCTCCGGGCTGGTGGTGGCGCAGGTCGCGCTCAGTGTCCTGCTGGTGATCGGCGCCGGTCTCTTCCTACGCAGCCTGCGCAACATTCTCGCGATCGACATCGGCTACGACCGCGATCATATCCTCATGGTTGATGCCGATCCGGCGGCCGCCGGGTTCACCGGTGAGCGCACCGGGCAGGCGTTCGATGCCATGGTGGAGGCGGCGCGGAGTCATCCCGGCATCGAGTCGGCCGCGCTCAACTACGGCGAGCCGTTTGGCTGGAGCCTCAATGAACACCTCCGGATCGCCGGTCGCGATTCGTTGCCAAGGATGTCGAGCGGTGGTCCCTACATCCAGCGCACCACCGCGGACTATTTCCGGACTATGGGGCTGGCGATCCAGCGCGGGCACGGGTTCACCGACGCCGATCGGCGGGAGCATCCCGCGGTGGCCGTCATCGGTGCCACGATGGCCAACAGGTTCTTCCCTGATCAGGATCCGATCGGGCAGTGCCTCATGCTGGGGAAGGACGCCAGGGATTGCACCGAAATCGTGGGTGTGGCGGAGGATGGGGTGCGCTACAGCCCGAGGGAGGAGCCGCAGGCGATCTACTACGTGCCGCTGCCGCTGCCGAGCGCCGAGACGGGGCACCTCACGCTCTTCCTGCGGACGCGGGGTCCGGCAGGGGAGATCGCGGAAGCGGTGCGCGCGACGCTGCAGACCGCGGTCCCCAACCTGCCCTACGTCCGGGTTCGGGCCATGAACGAGGTCCTCGAGCCGCGGTATCAGGACTTCCGGCTGGGTTCGACGCTCTTCGGGCTATATGCGCTTGTCGCGGTGCTGCTCGCCGGGCTCGGGCTCTACAGTGTGCTGGCTTATGCGGTGCGCGGGCGCATGCAGGAGCTGGGCATCCGGGTTGCGCTCGGTGCCGCGCCGGCCAGCCTGGTGCGGATGGTCGTGCGGGATGGCATGAGGCTGACGCTGATCGGTGCGGTGCTCGGCATTGGTGGCGCACTGGCGGCAGGGCGGGCCCTCGCCAGCCTGCTCTATGGCGTGCCGGCCTGGGATCCGCTGACGATTGGCGCGGCCTCCGCCACGGTGCTGCTCGCCACACTCGTGGCGAGCCTGCTGCCGGCCCGGCGCGCCGCCCGGGTGGATCCCATGACCGCGCTGCGGAGCGAATGATGATCAAGCTCGTCGACCTCGAGAAATCCTTTCCCACCAAGCCCTCGCCCACTTTCGTGCTCCGACGCATCAGCCTGGAGATCCAGGCCGGCGATTTCGTCACGATCATGGGTCCTTCGGGCGCCGGCAAGTCATCGCTGCTCTCCATCCTCGGCATGCTCGACGGCGAGTACACCGGCGAGTACTGGTTCGGCGGCCAGGCGGTGCACGGGATCAAGCCCAGGGTCCGGGCCGATCTGGCGCGGAGCAGCGTCGGCTTCGTGTTCCAGCAGTATCACCTGCTGGACGACCTCACCGTCGCCGAGAATCTCGACGTGCCGCTCTCCTACCGGAACATGAAGGGCAGTGAGCGCGCCGCCCTCGTCGGCGACACGCTGGACCGGTTTCACATGGTGGGCAAGAAAGATCTCTATCCCAACCAGCTCTCCGGCGGACAGCAGCAGCTCGTCGCGGTGGCCCGCGCGGTGATCGCCTCGCCTCCCCTGCTGCTGGCCGACGAACCGACCGGCAACCTGCACTCGGAGCAGGGACGGGAGATCATGGAGCTGTTCCGCGCGCTCAACCGGCAGGGGACGACGATCGTGCAGGTGACGCATAGTGAGGAGAATGCGAAGTACGGGAACAGGGTGGTGCGGCTGAAGGATGGCTGGCTGATTGGGGAGTAGCGGTCAGCGATCAGCGATCAGCGGTCAGCGTTCAGCGGTCAGTGCTCATGTTCAGCGACTTGTGGCTGAGGTAAGCCGGGTCAGAAATGCGCCCAACATTCGCTTGACTTCAACGACCTCGGCCTCCAGGGCCGGCAGGTCATGATCGACACCATATCCAAGGTCCTTCGAGAGCAGGATCAGGTACTCCAACTCGGCGGCCGACCCGAGAGCGTATCGGAAGAACCGCACGACTTCGCGGTCACCGCCCCGGGCGCTACCTTCCACGATATTCGCCGCCACCGAAACCGCCGCTCGCTCCATTTGGGAGATCAGGCCGAACCTCTCTTTCGAAGGCAGCGACTTCGTGACTCGGTACACTCCCAGTGCGACGCTGTGCGCCTTCTGCCAGACTTTCAGTCGTTTGAAGCTTTGCATGTTGGCTCGCCGGATGGAGGAACACCAAGAATTCCACTCTCCATCCTTGCGCCGTGTACCATCCGAATGCATGTGGGAACAATTCGACGCGGCCTAGTGTTCGCTGACCGCTGACCGCTGACCGCTGACCGCTGACCGCTGAACGCCTACAGCCCATGCCTCTGCCGAATCCCAGAATTCTCATCGCCGACGACCTGGCCGACGTGCTCCAGGCCCTGCGGCTGCTGCTCAAGGGCGAAGGCTTTACCGTCGAGACAACCAGCTCGCCGGGCGGCGTGCTGGCCGCGCTGGAGCGGAGCGACTTCGACGTCCTGCTGATGGATCTCAACTACACCCGCGACACGACCTCCGGCATGGAGGGCTTCGACCTGTTGAGCCGGATCCGGCTGCTCGATGCCATGCTGCCGGTCGTGGTGATGACGGCGTTCGGCAGCGTCGAGGGGGCGGTCGAGGCGATGCGCCGGGGTGCGCGCGACTACCTCGAGAAGCCGTGGGACAACACCCGGCTCGTCGCGGTGCTCAACACCCAGGTGGAACTTGGCCGGGCACTGCGGCGCAGCCAGCGGCTGGAGAGCGAGAACCGGACTTTGCGGCACGACGGCCTGCCGCCGCTGGTGGCGGAGTCGGCGGCGATGCGGCAGATCGCCCGGCTGATGGAAAAGGTCGCGCCGTCGGATGCCAACGCGCTGATCACCGGCGAGCATGGCGTCGGCAAGGAGGTCGCCGCCTGCTGGCTGCACGCCGCCTCGCTCCGGGCCACCCGGCCGATGATCACGGTGAATGTCGGTGGCCTTCCCGAGGGGGTGTTCGAGAGCGAACTCTTCGGCCACCTGAAGGGGGCCTTCACCGACGCCAAGGCCGACCGGATGGGCCGCTTCGAACTGGCCGACGGCGGGACGCTGTTCCTCGACGAGATCACCAACATCACCCTCGCCCAGCAGGCCCGGCTGCTCCGCGTGCTGCAGTCAGGGCAGCTCGAGCGGGTCGGCTCCTCCAAGACCCGCAAGGTCGATGTGCGGGTGGTCTCGGCGACCAACGCCGATGTCCGCGCCGAGGTGGCGGCGGGCCGGTTCCGCGAGGACCTGCTCTATCGGCTCAATACCGTCGAGATCAGGATCCCGCCGCTGCGAGACCGGCGCGAGGACCTCGCCCCACTCGCCGCCCAGTTCCTCCACCGTCACGCCACCCGCTACCGCAAGCCGATCATCGGTTTCCGTCCGGATGCCATGGAGGCGCTGTTGCGCTACGGCTGGCCCGGCAACGTGCGCGAGCTGGAGCACACCATCGAGCGCGCCGTGCTGCTGGTGGATGGCCCGGAGATCCGGCCGGCGGATCTCTCGCTCTCGCCCCCCGGCGATGCGGCAGCACGGCTCGACCAGATGACGCTGGAAGAGGTCGAGGGGGTGCTGGTCCAGAAGGCCCTGGCCCGCACCGGTGGCAATGTCTCCGAGGCGGCCAAGGCACTGGGCCTCTCCCGCAGCGCGATGTACCGGAGACTCGAGCGACATGGGTTGTGAGGCACTCCGGCACGGCCGATGACCTCCTATCCGCGCCGGGTCCTCGGCCTCGCCGTCGGCACCACGCTGCCGGGGACCGCGCTCGGCCTCTGGCTGCTCTGGCGCGGCGACTTCGCTCCCCGGGTGCAGTGGACGGTGACTGTCGTGGTCGCCCTCGTGCTGCTGCTGGGCCTGAGCGCGCTGCATGAGCGCATCATCCGCCCGCTGCAGACGCTTTCGAATGTGCTTGCTGCGCTGCGGGAGGGCGACTACAGCCTCCGCGCCCGGCGGGCCGATGCCACCGACGATCTCGGTCTGGTTTACCTCGAGGCCAATGCGCTGGCGGAGACGCTGCGGGGTCAGCGGCTTGGCGCGCTGGAGGCGTCAGCGTTGCTGCGCACCGTCATGGCGGAACTCGACGCGGCGATCTTCGCCTTCGACGCTGATGGCACGCTGCGACTGGTGAATCGTGGCGGTGAGCGATTCGTGCATCATGCCGGCGATCGGCTGCTCGGACGCACCGCCGAGGAACTGGGCCTGGCCGACTGTCTCGCCGGTGAGACGCCGCGGGTGCTGGAGCGGGCCGGTGCCGCGGCGACGCGATGGGAGCTGCGCCGCACCAGCTTCCGGCAGGATGGCCGGGCTCATCAGCTCGTCGTGCTCACCGATGTCAGCCGCACGCTGCAGGCGGAGGAGCGCCAGGCCTGGCGCCGGCTCATCCGGGTGCTCTCCCATGAGATCAACAACTCCCTCGCCCCGATTCGCTCGCTCGCCGGCACCCTGCAGGGCATCCTTGAGCGTGCGCCCAGGGGGGCGGACGCTGAGCAGGATCTGCGACAGGGACTCGGTATCATCGAGCAGCGCTCTGATGGACTGGGGCGCTT
>JANOFA010000125.1:0-1272 GCA_031413355.1 Gemmatimonadota bacterium
GGAGCGGCGAGCAGCAGGGTAAGCAGGGCAGCGCGAAGCATACGCATGGAATTCAGGGGTTCAGGGTGGGACGTGATCCAACGGACCGCTGGAAAGTATGCCGGTGCGGGGCGGAATGCGCGAGCGCTGAACCAGAAGGAACCTCTCGCCGACCGTTCCGGAAGCTGCCGCTGCGGCTACTGCCGTGGCGCCTTGCCGGAAACACCCACCAGCCTCCGGCCCTCCACATCATAGGTGACGAGCAGGATCTGCCGCGGGGCGAGAACGACGGTCTCTTCGAGCAGGAGACTGGCGGGCACCGCCTCGAGCCTGCGGTGCTCCCGTTCATCTGCCTCGCGCCGATCGCGACCGGGCAATCCGGCGATGAGTGAATCGCCTGAGTGTTCGCCGCTGTCCGGGGCGAAGGGGGTCAGGCTGTCGATGCGGTCGAAGCGGACCGCAAACTCGTGTCGCCCTGGCGCGGTTGGAATGTCGCGCAGCAGGTACAGCGGCCGGTCGTGCCGCAGCCCTGACCCGCGGACCACTTCATCCAGCACTGAGGCGCCATCCCGCGACACCCGCAACCGATAGCGCGCACTGGTGCCCTCGCACACCATCTGCTGCCGCATATGCGCCGGGAGCTGGGCCAGCTCCGCCTCACTCGGCTCCCGACAGGACTCGATGCGCTCCGGCCGCGCGCTCCAGGCGAGTCGGATGAGCGCGGCGTCACTCGGCCGAATGTGGTATGGCGCGCGGGACAGCCATGCGATTCCGAATACGGCCGCGAAGGCCACGATGACGCCGAGCCCGCGGCGAAGCGGGGTCGTCATCGCGTCACCTGCGCCTCGTCGGCCGGCTCGCAGACCGCCTCGACCTGGATGCCCGCCTCCGCCGTCGCCGGCACCAGCCGGGTGAGCGCTGCCTGGAATTGGTGCAGGGCACCGAGCGCAACGGCGCGGTCTCCCGCCGCCGCATGCCCGACCGCGACCCGGTCGCGATCCACCCGGGCCTGAAGTTCGGCCTCCCGATCGTGGTAGATCCGTTCTTCCAGCCAGAGCGGTCCCTCGCGATTCTTGCAGTCACGCGGGGGACAGGCAAGGACCAGGACACCGGCGGCGCCGGCGCGGATCGCGTACTCGATCACGGAGGTGTGAAGATTGCCGGCGCAATCGACCGGATAGACCGCGCCCCCTTCGGCTTCGAGATCCGCCGCGAGCACACCCGCCCCATGACCGCAGGCGATCACGACCACCTGGTTGGTGCGACGCGCCGGATCAGCCATGAACCGGCGGA
>JANOFA010000126.1:0-4606 GCA_031413355.1 Gemmatimonadota bacterium
AGCGGTCGAGCGACGGCATCAGGTTGAAGCGTTCCGCAGCCGGGATGAACTCGGCTGGCTGCACCAGCTGGCCATTCTCGTCACGCATGCGCAGCAACAGCTCGAATTGCCGCAACGGCTCGGCGCCGGCCCGGATGGACACGATAGGCTGGCAATACAGCACCAGGCGGTCCTCTTCGCACGCACGGTTGATGCGGGAGACCCACTGCATTTCGCGCAGGCGCTCGGGTGCATGCCCCTGGTTGTAGGTGTGCACGCGATTGCGGCCAGAGTCCTTCGCCGTGTAACACGCGACGTCGGCGGCACTCATGATGGTCGACAGCGTGTCGGTGTCGCCGTTGACCTCGGCGAGACCGATCGAGACGCCGACGTTCATGATGCGGTCTTGCCAGACGAAGCGGAAATCACGGATCGCCTGGCACAGGTCCTCGGCAATCCGTTGCGCCATGTCGAGGTTGCAGTCGAGCAGCAGCACGCCGAATTCGTCACCGCCGAGGCGGGCGAGCGTATCGGACGTGCGAATTCGGGTTTGCAGGACGCTCGTGATCTGCTTCAGCAGGCGGTCGCCAGCCTGGTGGCCGCACGTGTCGTTGACCACCTTGAACTGGTCGAGGTCGAGAAAACAGAGGGCATGGGTCGCGCCCTCCGACTGTGCCCGGCCCAGGGCCCGTGCCGTGCGGCGCTCGAATTCGTGCCGGTTCACCAGTCCCGTCAGGAAGTCGTGGCTGGCCTGATGGGCCAGCTGCCGCGCCAGAGTGCGCGCCCGGCTCACGTCGTGGAAGACCAGCACTGCGCCGATCACCGTGCCGTCGCGGTCGAGCACCGGTGCCGCGCTGTCGTCGATGGCGAACTCCCGTCCGTCCGGCCGCATCAGCAGGGAGAGATTGGCCCGTCCGACTACCCGCGCTTCCCGCAGGCAGATCTCAATCGGATTCTCCAGCGGATCCCGCGATGATTCATGCACCAGGGTGATGACCTGACTGATCCGCTGACCCACGATGTCGCCCGATCGGCAGCCCAGCAGCTGTTCGGCGACCGGGTTGAGATACTCGATGACTCCGGCGGCATCGGTGCGCACCACCGCATCGCCAATCGAGCCGAGGGTGACTTCGGCGTGTTCCTTCTCTTCGCTCAGGCGGCGCTCGAGCATCGTGCGCTCAGTGATGTCGCGCACCAGCGTCGAGAAGAACTCCACCTGGCCGTTGGAAGCGCGGTGGCAGATGATGACCTGGGACAGCGACAGGTCTCGGCCATCCGGGGTGAGGATCCGGGTTTCGCCACTCCACGTGCCATCGACCGACGCGGCGGTCAGGCCCTCCGGGCGGAGCAGCACACGCGCGATTGCCGCCAGCGAGGGGGTCTCGTTAGCGAGCTTGTGGGCGCGGCCCAGCAGGGCGTAGCCGGCCTCGTTGAGGTAAATGGCACCCCCGTCGGCGTCCGCGAAGCACACCGGATCGGTGGTGGACTCGAGCACCGCCGCGAGCCGCCGTTGCAGCGCCGAGAGGATGAGCGCCCGGCGGCGGGCATTCACCACGCCGAGCAGGACGGCGCCGAACAGCAGGAGCGTCAGGATCCAAGCCGCGAGAATCGCGCTGCGTGCGGTATCCACCACGTGGTAGGCGTTGCGCGTTTCGGCTTCGGCGGCAACCCCGATTGCAAGCTCCGCATCCCACGCCCAGGCGCCCACCACTCGCACGCCGGCCGGCGTGAGGTAGCCGTCCAGATTCATCCCCGGTTGGCCCGCAATCCCGGCCCGTGCCATCTCGGCAATCTCGACCCGGCTTGGTGCCGCGGCATCCGGAGCCGATTCGGTGAGTACGCGCCCCCGACGATCGAAGAAGAACGTTTGGGCGATCGAGCGGGTGTCCGTGACCGCGGCGAGGCGGGGCAGTTCGTGCCGGGCGGGCACGGGGAGGACCAGCACCGCGATTGGCTGGCCCCGGTCGTCACGGATCGGCGCCGTGACGATGATCTGTCCAACTGGGGCGCCAGGGCCGGTAAGCGGCATGAGGCCAGGCAGTCCGTCGAACGCCTTCTCGACGGCGGGCCGGAATCCTTCCCGCATCGCGCCACCTGAGGCGCCCGGCCACGCCGCGATCACCGACTCATCGCCACCGATGATCCAGTAGCCGTCGAGGCTGAGGCTGCGGACGGACGGGTCGAGCCCGCGGCGAACGGTCTCCCGCAATGCGTCGCGGCGAGCCGAGGGGCCGTCGAGGAGCTGCTCCACCACGCGTCCCAGCGCCGGCTGGGAGGCAAGCGACGCCACCTGCGCCTGCTGCCGGGTCGCCCAGTGATGCGTCGCCTCCTGAGCGGTCGCCACCACCGTCGTAAGCGTCCGCCGCACCGAATCCCGGACCGCTGTATCGATCCGGTGCAGCGTCCACCACGCCCCGGCCGTCACCCCAACGACGAACAGCACGATGCCCCCGAGGGCGATACCCGGGAACAGGCGGTCGGTGGCGGGACGATGGGAAGTTGTGGAAAGGGGAAGGAAAGTCATCACTGCATGATGGGAGGCGCGGCCAGATTGGGCCGTGACTCCCCTCACAGGCGGCGCTATTCCGCCGCGAGCAGTTCCTGCACCTGACGGACTGGGGCGCTGTAGATGATCCGGCCGTTGCTGCCCGGCTGGCCGCCATACAGCACCGCGATCACCTGGCCCTGGCGGTCGAAGATCGGGCTCCCGCTGGAGCCCTGGGCGCCATAGCTGTCAAGCTGCACCAGCCCCGGAAGGGTGCGTGCGACGGTGCCGAGGGTAAGTGTTGCCGCGACGCCCAACCGGCCCCAGTCCTGTCCCCCCACTACATCGAGCCCGAGCGGAAAACCGAGAATCGCCGTGGGAGCGCCGACGGCGGGCACCCGAGTGGCGTCGCCCAGCTTCTCGACCGTGGGGAATCCCTTGTGAATGGTGGTGCGCAGCAGGGCGAGGTCGGCATCGGGATGCACCCGCACGAGGTCGGCGCGGAAATTCTTGTTGGTCCCCTGGAACACGATCCCGATGCGCACCGCGACTGCGCCATTGGAATCGGTCACGACATGGCGGTTGGTGATCAGCAGGCCGCCGGTGGGATCGGAGCGCACCGCGAATGCGGTGCCGGTGAAAATCCGTTTGTCGGCGAACTCCACGAACACCATGGCGATCGCGTCCTGATTCTTTGCCGCGATCGCGCTGGCGTCGAACTGGGCCACCCCGGCGAGGGTCCGCTGTTGCCGCATGGCGGTGTCGAGCCGTTTGCGCAGATCGGCGATCGTTCTGGCGTCCTCCGGGTCGGCGGCGGTGAGCTGCACATGGAGCCGGCCCGCTTCCTGGCGCGCCGAGTCGAGCGCGGCGCGCATCTCGACACTGCTGGAGGAGAGGTTGCCGATCTCGCCGACGAGGCTGTCCACCTGGCCGAGCAGCGCCTGGCGCTGGGCGGCCAGCTGTCGTCCGGTGTCCCACGACTGCCAGAGCAGCGCGCCGGAGAGGGCCACCAGCAGGGTGAAGAGCCCGACTGACGTGCGGCGCAATCCCTTGGTCTGGCGCTCCACTTCGATGCGCACCCGTGTGGTGCCACTTGGACCGGGTGTCCGCCGCGGCGCCCGGAGCTGTTCGGGGAGGAGGACGGGTGGCAGCGGCGGTGGCGGTGTCCCGGGGGCCTGGGCGTTCCCGAAGACGACCGTCCCCACCGGGCCGGCGACTTCGACGGCCGGCGCGGACTGCGGGGTGCGCAGCTCGCCAATCGCGGTGAACTGGACTTCGGGGCCCTTCGTCCCGAAACGGATCTTGTCGCCCGACACGAGCACATGATCGCCGGTGAGCCGCCTGCCGTTGACCAGAGTGCCGTTGGTGCTGCCGAGGTCGCGCAGCAGGTAGAGATCGCCTTCCAGCAGCACCTTGGCGTGGTGCCCGGAGACGTCGAGATCGATGTCGGGATCGAAGCGCAACGTCGATTGCGGATGCCGGCCGATCGTGATATGCGGCTGGCTGAAGATGTCGGTCTGGCCCGCGCGCGAGCCCGAGAGGAAACTGAACTGGGCCTTCATTGGAGGGTCACCAGGCGCCGGTTCAGCGGGACCCGAAGGCGAGGTAGGCGAGGAGGGCCAGCGCGAGGAGTGCCGCGGCGCCGATCGTGAGCCAGCGCGGCTGCGGCGCCGGTTGGCTCAACGGGACGGGCACCGGGCTTCCGGTATAGACCGGAACCGGCTCGGTGGTCGCCTCTCCCTCACTCAGCGGATACACCTGGTGCCCCACCTCGGCCGTTCCGTCCGGCTCGGCGAGCCCCTCGCCCCAGAAACGCGCGGCCAGGGCGGTGATGTTGTCGGGGCCACCCCGTTCGTTGGCCAGCTCGATGAGCCGGGCACAGAGATTCACCAGATCGGGTTGTTCCGCTACGAGCCCGGCGATCTCGTCCTTCCGCACCTGACCGGAGAGGCCATCGGAACAGAGCAGCAGGACATCACCGCGGCGGAGGGGCTGGATGGTGAGGTCCACCTTCACTCGCGGATCGGGCCCCAGCGCCTGCAGGATGATGTTGCGCCGGTCACTGTGCTCGGCCTCTTCCTCGGTGATCTCGCCCGCCTCGACCAGCCGCTGCATCAGCGACTGGTCCTTGGTGAGCTGGGT
>JANOFA010000127.1:0-2814 GCA_031413355.1 Gemmatimonadota bacterium
AGCTGACCGGGCTACCGCCAAGACCGGTGCTCGTCGCCGTCATCGTGTTGATGCCGGCCGCCGGGCCGAGCGTCCAGGTCCCCACCGTCGCCACACCGCTGCCATTGGTGGTCTGGGTGAGGCCCGTCGCCGTGCCCCCGCCCGCCGTGACCGCGAAGGTGACCGACCTGCCGATCACACCGTTGCCGTCGGCATCGGTTGCCCTGACGGCGGGCTTGGTGGGGACCGCGGCGTTGAGCAGCCCGCTCTGCGACGTCGTGGTGTTGGCGACGAGCGAGGTGACCGGCCCGGCGGTAAGCGAAAGACTGGCCGAGTTGATGGCCACCAGGCCAGTCGAGGTGAAGCGCAGCGCCTTGGTCCCGATCAGGCCGGCGATGGCGAGATTGCTGAACGTCGCCCGACCGCTGACGTCGGTGACGACGCTGGTGGTACCGGTGAGGCTTCCGGTGCTGCCCGATGCGAGGGCGGCGGTGATGGTGATGCCGGCGGTGTCGACCGGATCTCCCTTGCTGTCGATGATCTGGACCACCGGCGCCGGTGTCAGCGTGGCGCGGGCAGCGGAGGTCGCCCCCGGCTGGGTCAGCACCTCGAGGCCTGCGGCGATGCCGGCCCCGGGCCCAGTCCCACCCTTGCTACCTGAGGAGCAGCCCGCGATCAGACTGCCGCCAAGCGCAACCAGCGCGGGAATCTGCCAGCGCCATCTCCCGCTGGCGCGCAACACCAAGGCCTGCGTGCCAGTCGGCAGCATCGTGGTAACCATATTTGAGGCCTGCAGTTAGGAGGTGGCGACGAGACAAGCGACTCTTCCGGTTTCCCGGTCTACGGGCAAGGCATGCGCCATTGCGCCGTCCGATTCCGCGGGCGCTGCCTGGTGCCGACGACTCGCGCAAACGGACAAGCTCAAGATAACGATTGACAGACCAGAGCGGCACGGGCAAACTCCCACCGCTGGTGTGCACCCCGTCCACCGACCATCCCGCAACCGACTGCTCAAGTCACTGGCTGCAATCGTGATCTACCCCGACGTGCGGCACTGGATTGGTGGCGAATGGGTGGCGGGTGGCCCGAGGTTCCAGGACGTGCACAGTCCCGCGAATGGACAGGTGATCTCCCGGGTTCCGCTGGGGGACGCCGCAGTGGTGGACCGGGCCACACAGGCAGCCACCGCCGCCTTTGCCACCTGGTCCGTTACGCCGGTCAAGGAGCGGGTGCAGGTCTTCTTCCGCTACAAGGCGCTGCTGGAGCGGGACATCAAGTCACTCGCCGCGCTGATCACGCTGGAACATGGCAAGCTCGCCGGCGAGGCCGAGGCCGAGATCCTCAAGGCCATCGAGCTGACGGAGTTCGCCTGTTCAATGCCGCAGCTCATCGCCGGCGAAGTCCTCGAAGTCAGCCGCGGCGTCGAGTGCCGGGTGGAGCGCTCCCCGCTCGGCGTGGTGGCCGCAATCAATCCGTTCAACTTCCCGTCGATGGTGCCGCACTGGACAATTCCCAACGCGATCGCGATGGGCAACAGCTTCATCATGAAGCCCTCCGAGCTGGTGCCGCTGTCGGCGGGGAAGATTGCGGAACTGCTGGCGGAGGCGGGC
This sequence comes from Gemmatimonadota bacterium, assembly GCA_031413355.1. Taxonomy (GTDB): domain Bacteria; phylum Gemmatimonadota; class Gemmatimonadetes; order Gemmatimonadales; family GWC2-71-9; genus JADJOM01. Next base: position 1,590 of record JANOFA010000127.1, read on the forward strand.
CTGCCCGCCGGCGTGTTCAATATCGTCCACGGCGACCGGGTGGTCGCCGAAGCGCTGTGCGACCATCCGGACGTGCAGGCGGTGACGTTCGTCGGCTCGACCACGGTGGCGAAACAGGTCTACCGCAGGGCGACCGGGAACCTCAAGCGCGCGCTCTGCCTGGGTGGCGCCAAGAATCACATCATCGTCCTGCCCGATGCCGACCCCGAGATGGCGGCGGGCGGCGTTCTGGCGGCGATGGCCGGCTGCTCCGGCCAGCGCTGCATGGCGGCGTCGGTGATGATCGCCGTCTCGGCGACGGACCATATCATCAGCCGGCTGGCGACGCAGGCGAAGGCGATGGTGACCGGCAAGGACGTCGGGCCGGTGATCTCCCCGGTGGCCAAGGCGCGGATCGAAGGGTATATCACCGAAGCGGAGCAGGCCGGGGCCAAGGTGCTGGTGGATGGCCGCGGCGCGGTGGTCAAAGGCATGGAAGGCGGCTGGTACGTCGGCCCGACGGTGATCGACCAGGTGCGGCCGGAGATGAAGATCGCGCAGGAAGAGGTGTTCGGTCCGGTGCTGGTGATCGTGCGGACGGCCACGATGGACGAGGCGATCGCGGTGGAGAATGCGTCGCCCTACGGCAACGCCGCCTCGATCTTCACCGAGAGCGGCGGCGCCGCCCGCTCGGCGATGGACCGCGCCAGCGCCGGCATGGTCGGGATCAACGTCGGCGTGCCGGTGCCGCGCGAGCCCTTTGGATTTGGCGGGTGGAACGATTCCCGCTTCGGGGTGGGCGACATCACCGGCCGGAGCAGCCTCGAGTTCTGGAGCAAGACGAAGAAGATCACGACGAAGTGGAACAAAGAGGCGGGGACGAATTGGATGGCGAAGTAGCGGGGAGCGGGGAGCGGGGAGCGGGGAGCGGGGAGCAATAAGCGATCAGCGATCAGCGATCAGCGTTCAGCAGATCGCTACACGCGAGTCCGACCTGATAGGCGCCTACCGCTGAACGCTGACTGCTGACTGCTGACTGCTGACCGCTGACCGCTGACTGCTGACTGCTGACCGCTGACCGCTGACCGCTGACTGCTGACCGCTGAAAGCTGACTGCTGACCGCTTCACACCAAACGCAGCGAACCGAGAGATCTGCCAATGACTGCCACCGCCCCCCCCCGCCCCGCCCTGCCGCCGACCGACCACCAGCCCCGGCCATACACCGGGCCGGCCAAGGCGGAGGTC
>JANOFA010000128.1:0-4038 GCA_031413355.1 Gemmatimonadota bacterium
GCCGAGACCGCGGGCCGGCAGGAGGAGTCGGCACTGCGCCTCCGGGAGCAGATGGACCGTGTGGCCGCTGTTTCGACCCGGACGCTGCAGGATGCCAGCACGACCGTGCGCCGCGCATCGGAGGCTGCCCGAAGTCACACCGAGCTCGAACGCACCGTGCGCGAGCTGACCGGTGTCGCCGACCGGCTTGAAGTCATCGCCCGCCATTTTTCCCACGACCTATGAATCCGCGCGAGCGCGTCTACGTCGCCCTGGGCAGCAACCTCGACGACCGCGAGGGCTATCTCCTGCGTGCCCGCGAAGCGATCGCCAAGATGCCGCTCTCCGCCATTCTCGCCGTGTCGTCGGTCGAGGAAACCGAGCCCGCGGGCGGTCCCGAAGGACAGCTCCGGTTCCTGAACCAGATGGTACTGGTCGAGACGGCCCTGGATCCCGGGCGGTTCCTCAAGCTGCTGCACCGCATCGAGGATGAGAACGGTCGCACCCGGGAGGAGAAGTGGGGACCGCGCACACTCGACCTCGACATCGTGCGGTTCGGTACCCGCCGGCTGCGTGACCCCGACATCCAGGTCCCTCACCGGCAACTGCAGCATCGCGACTGGTGGCAGCGGGAAATCGAGGAGCTGGACCAGCTGGCGCCGGTCCGGAAGGATGACGACGCGTGATCTACTCCACTCGCGGAACGACCCCATGACCGCACCGAAGCCGCTCACCGTCCCCGACCTGCGCGAACTCAAGCGGGAGGGGCGCAAGATCACGGTCCTGACGTGCTACGACGTCCTGTTCGCGCGGCTGCTGGATGGGGCGGTGGACCTGCTCCTGGTCGGCGACTCGCTGAACCAGGTGGTTGCCGGCCACGAGACCACGCTCAGCGCGACACTCGACCAGATGATTTACCACGGAGCCGCCGTGGTCCGTGGCGCGCGCCGCTCGCTCGTCTTCGTGGATATGCCATTCCTGAGCTATCAGGTGTCGGTCGAGGAGGCGCTCCGGAACGCCGGACGGGTGCTGCAGGAGACCGGGGCGCATGGGGTGAAGCTCGAGGGCGGCGAACACATGGCGGAGACGGTGCGTGCGCTGGTGCGGATCGGGATCCCGGTGATGGGACACCTCGGACTCACGCCGCAATCCGTACACCAGCTCGGCGGGTACCGGGTGCAGGGCCGCGAGCGCTCCGCCGCCGACAGGCTTCGCTCCGACGCCCGGTTTCTCGAGGAGGCCGGCGCCTGTGCGCTGGTGCTGGAGCTGGTGCCCGCCGAACTCGCCGCTGAGGTCAGCCGGTCGCTCGGCATCCCGACCATCGGGATCGGGGCAGGGCCCGGGTGCGATGGCCAGGTGCTCGTCCTTCAGGATATGCTCGGCCTGAACGAGGGGTTCCGTCCCAAGTTCCTGCAGACGTGGGCCGAACTCGCCACCGTCGTCCGGCGTGCCGCCGACACCTACGCCACCGACGTGCGTGAGGGTCGCTACCCCGGGCGCGAGCACAGCTTCGAGTGATGCCCGCCGGTGCTGGCGGAGTCGCGCCGATGCAGGAGTTCGCTACCGTCGAACCGCTCCGTGGCTGGGTGGCCCGCCAGCGTCAGGCCGGTCGGCGAATCGGACTGGTGCCCACGATGGGGGCGCTGCACGAAGGTCATCTCACCCTGGTTGACAGCGCCGCGCGGCTCACGGATGCCGTGGTCGTCAGCATCTTCGTCAATCCGCTGCAGTTCGGTCCGCAGGAAGATCTTTCCCGCTATCCCCGCGACCTCGTGCGCGACCGGGCGTTGCTCGCTGGCCGGGGTGCGCAGGCCTTGTTCGTCCCTGAGGTGGGGGCGATGTATCCCACTGGCTCCGAGATCAGGGTCGTACCGGGCGGACTCGCAACGCGATGGGAGGGTGCGGTGCGGCCCGACCATTTTACTGGCGTGCTCACGATCGTGGCGAAGCTGTTCAACCTCGTCCAGCCGGACCTCGCCGTCTTCGGACAGAAGGACATCCAGCAGGCGCTCCTGATCCGGCAACTGGTGCGCGATCTCGATTTTCCCGTGGCGCTCGAGGTCGTGCCCATCGTCCGGGAAGCCGATGGCATGGCGTTGAGCAGCCGCAACGCTTACCTGTCGAGTCAGGATCGCCGCGACGGGCTGATCCTGAGCAAGGCGCTCCAAGCCGCTGATGTTGCGTGGCGTGCCGGTGAGCGGAACCCCACCAGACTCGCCGCGCTGCTGGAGCAGCAATTCCTTGCGGCGCCAGCAGTTACACTCGACTATGTTGCCATCGTTGATTCGGAGTCTCTGGAACCCGTCACGCTGGCCAGCGCTGGCACGATCGTCGCTCTTGCAGCTCGCGTGGGCCCCACACGATTGCTCGACAACCATATCCTCGGTACGGAGTTCCGTTGAACCTGATCCGTGAAGCGCGTCCCACGCCGTCCGGCCTCCGTCCAACCCTCCCAGGCTGGGCCGTGGTGACGCCAACCCGTCTCGCGCATATCGAACGCGTGGCCCAGCTGGTCGCGACGTGGGCGGAGGAGATGGGTGTTCCGGACAACGAGCGGAACCGGTGGCTTCGGGCCGTCTGGCTTCACGATGCGCTGCGTGACGCACCCGCAGACGAGCTGCAACGCTGGGCGCCGTCCGTTCCCGGACCGGTGGAACTGCGCCACGGTCCGGCCAGCGCCGCGCACGCCAAGGCTGACGGAGAGACAGATCGTGGCGTCCTCGATGCGGTGCGCTACCACAGCGTCGGGCTGGCCGAGTGGGACATGGTGGGACGGGCGCTCTATTGCGCCGACTATCTCGAACCCGGTCGCAGCTTTCAGGGCCCGCAGCGGGCCGAGTGGGCCCGGCGGTTCCCGCATGATTCCGGTGCGGTCCTGCGCGAAGTCGCCCAGGCGCGGATGACCCATGCGATCGCCCGCGGCTGGGCCCTTCCCGATCCCACGGTACGGTTGTGGAACTCGCTCCTGCCCCGCGTCGCTGGCTGATTGCCGGCGGGCTGCTCCTCTCAGTCCTCCTGCTGGTTCTGGTCACCCGTGCGCTCCGGCGCGATCGGGTCGAGGGGCACGCCTTTGACATTCCCTCCGCCGAGCATCGCATTGTCGTCGAAGTGTTGAATGGCAGTGGCCGGTCCGGCCTCGCCCGCCTCGGTACTCGTCGCCTTCGGCGGATGGGCCTGGATGTGGTCTATTTCGGGAATGCCGATTCACTCGTGGATTCCACCCGGATCGTGGTCCGGCGTGGCGATGCGGCCGCCGCCACCCAGGTGCGTCAGGCGCTCGGCACGGGTCGGATCGCCGCGAACCCGGACTCGCTGCGGCGGGTGGACATCAGCGTCATTCTGGGCCGGGACTACCAGCCGGACGAGGACGGGCGGCCGTAAGCACCACCCGCACGGGCTCAATAGGCAGGACGGGCGCCGCCCGCCTTATCAGAGTACCGGTGCCGCAGCCGCATCAGGCAGGGCGAAGCTCCCGACCGCCTGGCTGATCTTCTCCGCCCGGCGACGTACCAGGGGCCGGGTGAAGTCCCGAACGAATGAACCGGGCTACCGTGGCACGGGCACGACCCCCAGCACCAGGTCCATGACGTTGGTCCCCGTCATCCCGGTCGTGAACAGGGCGCCGGCTGCTTCCAGCGCGGCGTTGCTCCGGTGATCGGCCAGGTCGGAGGCAGGGTCGCGCCCCGCCCGCTGGACTGATGCCCACGTGTCCGACTCGGCGAAGCCTCCAGCGGCGTCGGTCGGCCCATCACGACCATCGGTCCCCGCAGCCAGAAGTGTGACCTCACTCCCCGGGGTTTGGTTCAGGACTTCCGCGGCGGCGAGGGCGAGTTCCTGCGAACGGCCCCCGAGTCCGGCATCGGGCGTGAGTGTGACGGTCGTCTCGCCCCCCCAGATGAGGACCGCATCTTTATTCATCCCGCCGACTTGCGCTCCTGACGGATTTGTGGCATTGTATCCGAGCAGCGTGGCTGCGATCAGTTGACCCGCGACGGTGGCCTCACCCGCCAGGGCAGCATCGACAAGGACCGACCGGTACCCGAGACTCTGCGCCCGACC
>JANOFA010000129.1:0-1556 GCA_031413355.1 Gemmatimonadota bacterium
CAGCCCCGCAAACGTCAGTGGCTCGGCGCCCATGGCCACCCCGAGCCGTGTGATCTCAGCCAGCCCGCGGGTGATGAGCGCCGCGCGGGGATTGTTGCCCAACCCGAGACCCTCGAGGATGCCCGCCGCAATGGCAATGACATTCTTGACTGCCCCGGCCAACTCCACGCCGATGGAATCGCTGTTCGAATACACCCGGAACCGAGGAGTCGCGAAGACCTCCTGCACCGCGGCGGCGGTCTCCGCATTCCGCGCCGCCACCACCACTGCGGTGGGCTGTCCCTGATACACCTCCAGGGCAAAACTCGGCCCCGACAGCGCCGCGATCGGATGCTCCGGGAGCAGCTCCGCCAACACCTGCGACATCAGGAGGAGGGAGCCCGGCTCGATCCCCTTGGTCGCACTCACCGCGAGCGCGCCGGCGGCGATCCCCCGCCGCGCCTGGGTCACGACCTGGCGGAACACATGACTCGGTGCCACCGACAGGACCACCGCAGCACCGGAGACGGCCTCGGTGGCAGAACTCACGGCGCGCAGTTCACCCGCCAAGGGGCAGCCAGGCAGGAAGACCCTGTTCTCATGAACTACGTTGATCGACTCGACCACCTCGGCTTCATGGGCCCAGATCCGGACCTCGTGGCCCTTCCGCGCCAGCAGGTCTGCGAGCGTCGTCCCCCAGCTGCCGGCCCCGAGGACCGCGATGCGACTCACGCCGGTGGTGCCGAACGAGGCTGCCCGCGGCGACCGAACCGGTTCTCCGTGCCCGACAGGAGACGCCCGATGTTGGCGCGGTGCTTCCAGATCACGAAGCCCGCGACGCAGAGGTCGAATACCAGCGTCACGCTGGTTCGACGCGCCGGATTGAGCAGCCAGTCCGCGGCGGGGAACAGCGCGGCAGCGACGATCGAGCCGAGCGACACATAACCCGTCAACCAGACGACGACCGCCCAGGCCGCCACGACGACTGGAAAGGCCAGCGGAGCGAGACCGAGAACCATGCCCGCTGCGGTGGCAACGCCCTTTCCCCCACGAAAGCTCACAAATACCGAAAAGACATGGCCGGCGACGGCCGCCAGCCCGCACCAGAGCGGGAAGTACGGTACCGCCGTGGTGCGCGGACCAAACAGCAGCACCGGAAGCGCTCCCTTGAGGACGTCAAAGAGCCCCACGGGGATGGCGAACCTCCAGCCCATTACACGATACAGGTTCGTCGCACCCAGATTCCGGCTGCCATGTTCCCGGAGATCGATGCCGCGGAACACCCTGCCTACCAGGTAACTGGTGGGGATTGCACCAAGCAGGTAGGAAGCCAACAGCCACGCGACCACGCTCATCATTCCTCTTCTGGCTCCTCTGCTCCGGCCGCCTTTCCCCGGATCAGGCGTCCGTCATCAGGCCGCTTGTGCTTTCGCGCCCCGCGCGCCGTGAACCGGAGCCGCAACGGGGCCCCGCTGAATGCCCACGCCGACCGGAAGCCGTGGTGCAGGTACCGCTGGTAGGCCTCCGGCACGTCGTCGGGCCGGTTGCTCACGATGGCGATGGTCGGCGGCCGCGTG
>JANOFA010000130.1:0-1492 GCA_031413355.1 Gemmatimonadota bacterium
GCGAGCGGCGCTTCCCTTCCAACGGACTCTGGCTGGCGAGCTCGCTGATGTCCGCTCCGGCCACGAAGGCCTTCGGGCCCGCGCCGGTCAGGATGATTCCGCGGACCGCGGAGTCCGCCGCAAGCGCCTCGGCGGCTTCCCCCAACTCCCTGATGACCGACTCGTTGAGTGCGTTGAGCTTGTCGGGGCGGTTGACAGTGAGCGTGGCAACACCATCCGACAGCGAGAGCAGCAGAGTGGAGTAGGGCATCGGTTTCTGGCGCAGGGCTGAGGTATGTGGAAACGGAGGAATCGGGCCGAGGAACGGGGAGACCCCCGCATTGCCGGAGTCTGGCCCCCCTGCTGCGGTGACAATTATAGCGGATAGTCCGGCGTCCGAGCCGGCGGTTCCGGCACACGCTGGTCCCCGGTTCCTGCAGATCTGCGCGACCCTGCCGCTGACTCAACTTTCCGCCCCGCACGGCGTACCTTTCGGCCCATGTCCACTTCGACTCCGCTCCATATTGGCTGGACCAGCGATCGTGCCGTCCGCATCCTCGACCAGACCCGCCTGCCGGGCGAGGAGCACTACCTCGACATCGTCACCGTTCCCGCCATGGTGGAGGCTATCTACATGCTCCGGGTGCGCGGCGCGCCGCTGATCGGTGTGGCGGCCGCGATGGGGGCAACGCTGGTGGCGCGGCGGCCCGCGAACGGAGCGCCTGACACTCCGGCGAAGCTCCCGGAGGTCCTCGCCGCCTGCGATCAGCTCGAGGCGGCGCGCCCGACGGCGGTGAATCTGCCGTGGGCCATGCACCGCATGCGGAACGCCGCCCGCGCCGGAGCGGCCGCCGGTCGCGAGCTCTACCCAGTCTTGCTGGCCGAGGCCGAGGCGATCTGGGCGGAGGACCAGCGGATGTGCCAGCTGATCGGTGAGGCGGGTTTGCCGCTGCTCGCCGATGGCTCAACGGTCTTGACGCACTGCAACGCCGGATCACTCGCGACAGGGGGGATTGGTACCGCGCTGGCACCGGTCTACCTGGCCCACGCCGCTGGACGCCGCATTGCCGTGGTGGCCGACGAGACCCGGCCGCTGCTGCAGGGCGGGCGACTGACCGCCTGGGAGCTCACCCGCGCCGGCGTGCCGTGCACCGTGATCACCGATGGCATGGCGCCGAGTCGCCTGCGCAAGGGCGTTTCCTGGGTCGTGTAGGCGGTGACGGCGACGATGGGCGGGGTGGGGCGGGGCAGGAGTCCGACGAGTTGCCGGCAGAGGGTGCCGCCATCCGTGTCGGGCAGGCGCCAGTCGGTGAGGACGAGGTCGTACTGGTTGGCGGCCGCGAGCCTGAGGGCACTGGCCCCATCCGCCGCCCAATGGACATCGTAGCCGAGCTGGCGCAGCACGTGGCCGAGGGCGATGCGGTTGTAGTCCTCGTCCTCAATCGCGAGCGCGCGGGAAACCGGGACGGGCAGGCCGGCCACGGGTGCGGGGGGCTGGGCGTTGGCCAGGGTG
>JANOFA010000131.1:0-1308 GCA_031413355.1 Gemmatimonadota bacterium
CGACGCGACATTGGGCGAGACGCCCCGCTGCACCAGCGTGTCGAGGTACCCGGCCAGCGTGGTCCAGGTGATGGGAAAGCGAATGTCGCCCTGCGCCGCTTCCCACTCGGCCTTCATCGCCGGGGTGAGCGGGCCCATCGATTCACCTTCGCCGAAGATCTCGAGCGTCACACCCTGGCGGATGTCGCTTTGCGACTTGCCGTCGACCAGCAGCGCCTCGTTGGCCCAGCTCAGCATGTTGATGAAGCCGGGTGCCACCGCGAGCCCCTTCGCCTCGATGACCTGCCGGCCCTGGGCGGCTCCGAGGTCTCCGACCGCGACGATGCTGTCGCCCTGGATAGCGACGTCGGCGATGACGCCGGCGCTGTCACTGCCGTTGTAGACGGTGCCGCCGCGGATGACCACATCGTAGGTGGGTCCGCCGCAACCGAGCGAAGCGAGGAGCGTGAGCCCGATGAATGGGGAGAGGCGCATGAGACCGATGGAGAGAGGGTAGTGGCTGTTACGGAGCGAAGTAGCGGTGGCGGCGCATCTCGGCGGACTGCGTTGCGCCGATACGATACTCGCCGCCAGGCAGCAGGGTAAGCGGTCGCTCGGTGCCGTCGGGAGTGATGGCTAACAATCTCATGCCGGAAGCCTTCTGATCTGGGGGACCTCGAGCACCCGGACTCCTTCAGCCGGCTGCTCCACCGCATGCACCAGCGCCCGCACCATCTGCCGGACTGTGACCAGGCCCAGCCGGCGGGCGGAGGCGCGGGTGCCAGGCAGCAGTTCACCCAGCCAGTAGCCGGGGAGCAACGCGACAGGCCACCAGTGCCCCGGGCCGACGACGTACCACGGCCGGAGGATGGTGCACGGCAGACCGCTGTCGCGGATGATCGACTCGGCGCGGGCCCGGGCGGCAACGTACGCCTGCATGACCGGGGCGGGTTGCGCCACGCTGACGTAAATAAAGTGGCGAATGCCAGCGGTGAGCGCGACCGGGACCGCGGCGGCGACCGAGGCGAGATCGACGCGGAGAAAGTCCTCCGCCTTTGCCGGACTCGGATGGCTCACACCGACGAGGTGGACGAATGTATCCGCCGGTGCGACCCGTGTGGCGTACGTCAGGCCGTGCAGCGCGTCGCCGGGAACCGGGCCGAACTCCTCGGGAATACGCGCCAGGGAAGCCGGCCGCACGAGTGCGTGGGTCTCTTGTCCGTTGGCGCGCTGGGCGCGGAGCAGCCGGGTGCCGTGGTAGCCGGTGCCGCCCGTGACTAAACCGCGACGTCGCGGGGTGGGGTGGGGGGCGTCGGGGCCGCTCGTAGG
>JANOFA010000132.1:0-2547 GCA_031413355.1 Gemmatimonadota bacterium
CACAACTGTGGCGGCGGTGATGGTGCCGCTCCAGTGCGGCGGGTACCTGGTCGATACGCCGGGATTCAGCGAGGTGGGGCTGTGGGGGCTGGAGGCGCGGGAGCTGGCGCACTGCTTCCCGGAGTTCCGTCCACTGGTGGATCAGTGCAAGTACGCCGACTGTCAGCATGTGCGGGAGCCGCACTGTGCGGTGATTGCCGGTGTGTCGACGGGGCTGGTCGCGGCCGACCGGCTGGAAAGTTACCGGGTGCTGCTGGCGGAGATCCGGGAGGCGCCGAAGGATTGGGAGTGAACTGGGGCCGTTGGCCGTTAGCCGTTGGCCGTTAGCTACTTGCATTCGGCCCAACCGCCAAGTCGCCGGTCGGGCACGGAGGCCCGACCTACCCGCCCAATCGCCCGCCCCCTCACAAATCCGCGAACAGCTTCTCCAACGGCAGCACCAGTTCCTCCGCCAGTTCGGCGGGATGCCACCGCAGGAAGTCGGTTATCCGCACATCCCGCGTTCCGTCGGCGCGCGAGACAAGGACCACACGCTCGTCGATGTCTACCAGCCAGACCTGGCGCACGCCGAGGGCCAGGTAGGCGTCCCGCTTGTAGTCGTGATCGTATTTCTTTGAGCCGCGGCTGTAGATCTCCACGGAGAGCCAGTGACCGGCCAGGTCTTTCCAGTGCTTGGAGGCCGGCAGAGGGCGCGGGAAGACGAGCACGTCCGGCTCGAGATGGATGTCCGGCTCGCGTTCGACTACCCCGGGCCCCGTGACAAACGCGGCGCCTTCGAGGTAGAGGGTCAGCGCTGCTCCGAGCCGCATCGCCACCAGCTGGTGCGGTGTCCCCGGTGCCGGCGTCACGAGCAGGAACCCCTGGAGCAGTTCGTAGCGCTGCCCGTCGGCCGGGAAGCGGTCCAGGTCGGCGATGGTGTACTTGGGCAGGGTGATCTGCGGCAGCAGCATGGGCATAAGATGCGGACTCGGCGCCGAGGGGGGCAAGAGGGGGACATGCCGCCGACAGTACGATATCAGGACGCTGGCAGGTAACCGAAAACGTCCGGTCGCGGGACCTTCTCGCAATGGCGGTCTGTGCCACCCCTGCGATCGCCCAACCGCCCAATGACGCACCGGTCGGGCACGGGGGCCCGACCTACCCCTGCTTCGTCCACCGGTCGGGCACGGGGGCCCGACCTACCCCTGCTTCGTCCACCGGTCGGGCACGGGGTCCGACCTACCCCTGCTTCGTCCACCGGTCGGGCACGGGGCCCGACCTACCCCTGCTTCGTCCACCGGTCGGGCACGGAGGCCCGACCTACCCCTTCTTCGTCCACCGCTCCGCATCCCGTCGCTCGACCTTGTCCATCATCCGATCGAAGGCCGCCTGCAGGTCGATCCCCTCCCGATTGGCCATGCAGATGAGTACGAAGAGGATGTCGGCCATCTCCATCGCCATGTCTCCGTCGGCCTCCTCCTTCTTCTTGGTCTTCTGGCCAAAGCGGTGATTCACCTCCCGGGCCAGCTCACCAACTTCCTCGGTGAGTCGGCAGAGGTTGGTCAGCGGATGGAAATAGCCTTCTTCGAACTGGCTGATCCATCGGTCGACGCGGGCCTGATGATCGGAGAGGGGCATGGGGGTAGGGAGTTAGGGAGTAGCGATTGTCATTCCGTGCGCAGCGAGGAATCCCTGTGCCCCGGAGCCGGACTCTTTTCCGATTCCCTCACCCCCTGTCCCCCTCTCCCGCACGCGGGAGAGGGGGAACTCATCGAACAGGGAAGCGCTCCCCCTCTCCCCGACAGGGGAGAGGGGGCCGGGGGGTGAGGGTGCGGCGGGGAGCGACGGTCATTGGCTGATGGCTACCGGCTCACGGCCATCTCTTCGTCCGGCTCCGGCTCACCCTCGCCGATCTGCTGGCGCCACATGGCGTAGTAGAGCCCTTTCCGTTCCAGCAGATCCTGATGCTGGCCCCGCTCCACGACGCGGCCCCGTTCCAGCACGATGATACGGTCGGCATGCATGACAGTCGACAGCCGATGCGCGATAAGAATGGCGATATGGCCGCCGTTGGCGGAGACGTCGCGGATCGTCAGGCTGACTTCGTCCTCGGTCAGCGAGTCCAGACTGGAGGTGGCTTCATCGAAGATCAGAAGGGCCGGATGCCGCAGCAGTGCCCGCGCAATCGACAGCCGCTGCTTCTCGCCGCCGGACACCTTGACGCCGCCTTCCCCAATCACCGTATCCAGCCCCTTGTCGGCGCGCGACAGCAGGCTCTGGCACGCCGCCTTCTGCAGCACGTCAATGCACTCGGCGTCGCTCGCGATCGGGTTGACGAACAGCAGGTTTTCCCGAATCGTGCCGGCAAAGAGCTGGGTGTCCTGGGTCACGAGCCCGATGCGGGCGCGAAACTGGTCGAAGTCGATCCTGTCGCCCGGGTTGCCATTATACAGCACCTCGCCGGCGCGCGGCCGGTAGAGCCCGACGAGCAGCTTGACCAGCGTGGTCTTGCCCGAACCGGAAGGACCCACGAACGCTATCGTCTCCCCCCGGCGCACGTGGAAGCTG
>JANOFA010000133.1:0-3908 GCA_031413355.1 Gemmatimonadota bacterium
ACCACCACCAGCGTCGCCATCAGGCAAACCGTTGTGGTGACTGTAGCTGCGGTTCGGCGTGCGCCCCGGAGGTCGTGAGGGTGGTGAGGGACAGCCTGCAGCCCGACGGCAGGCGATAGGCGATAGGCGGTAGGCGGTAGGGGGCCGGACATGCCACGACCGCCTACCGCCCACCGCCTATCGCCACCCTCCGGCAGGCTGGGCTCTCCCTGAGCCCCGGAATTGACGAAACCCCGCCCCTGCTCTATACTTTGCGCGCTGTCCGGGGAACTCCAGCTGGGTCGTGATGGCGATGTGGGGGAGTTCCCCCACATTTTTTTTCGGCACTATGGCCATATCACCCGACCCGCTGCTCGAGGCTGTCCGCCGTCACGTCGCCGGTCTGGGATTCGATCTGATCGAGTTCCGGCGTTCCGGCCCGCCCGCGCGACCCGCCATCAGGCTACGGATTGACCGCCCGGGCAGTACGCCGGGCCATGGAGTCACCGCCGGCGATTGCCAGACGGTGAGTCGTGCGCTGGAGCGCATGCTGGTGGCGGAGGGTCCGGTCGGGACCGCGCCCCAGCTGGAGGTCTCCTCGCCGGGCATCGAGAGACCGGTGCGGTTTCCCGAGCACTGGCGCCAGTATGTCGGTCGCAAGGTCAAGGTGACCGCGCGCGGTCTGGCCGGCAGTCCGGTCGCCGAGATCGTGCAGGTCATGGCAGAGGATCAGGTCGAACTCAAGCTCCCAGATGGCCAGGTCGCCCGGGTTGCGCTGGCCGACATCAAGGAAGCCCTGTTGTCAGACGAGTCCCCGCCGGCGATTCCCCGCCGCGGGCGCCAGGTGTAGGAGATACGGGATGTCCGGTTCCCCCGAGGTGCTGACCGCGATCCGCGAGCTCACCGCCGCCAAGTCACTCGATCGCGCGGAGCTGCTCGACCTGCTTCGCGACGGGATCCACGCCGCGCTGGCCCGTCGCTACGGCCCCAACGTCCGCTTCGAGCTCGAGTATGACGAGCTGAAGGGCGCGCTGAAGGTGATCCGTCTGCGGCAGGTGGTGGAGGTGGTGGAGGACGCCAGCTGCCAGATCGCGCTGGAAGAGGCGCAGTACGAGGATCCCGATTTCGCGATCGGCGACATGCTGGAAGAGATGGTGCCGTTCAGCGAGTTCGGCCGGCTGGCGGTGCAGGCCGCCAAGCAGCGCATCATCCAGCGGGTCCGGGAAGGCGAGCGAACCCGCATTCGCGACGAGTTCGCCTCCAAGGTGGGCGAGCTGCTGTCGGGGGAAGTGCAGCAGATCGAGCGCGGCAAGCTGGTGATCATGCTGAACAAGTTCCGCGAGGCGGAGGCGATCATCCCCTACCGCGAGCAGAACCACCGCGAGAAGTACCATCAGGGCGATACCATCCGCGCCGTGCTCAAGCGGCTGGAGGAGACGCCCAAGGGGCCGCGGCTGATCCTCTCGCGCGCCGACCCGCTGTTCGTCAAGGCGCTGTTCAAGCTGGAAGTCCCGGAGATCCAGCAGGCGATCGTCGAGATCCGGGCCTGGGCCCGGGAAGTCGGCAGCCGCACCAAGGTCGCCGTGATCTCCCGGGATGACGCGATCGATCCCGTGGGCGCCTGCGTCGGGCTCAAGGGCTCACGGGTGCAGGCGGTGGTGAATGAGCTTGGCGGGGAGCGGATCGACATCGTGCCGTGGTCGCCCGATCCCGAGCGCTTCGCTCGGCTGGCGCTGGCGCCGGCGCGGGTGGCCAAGGTCTTCTCCGATCAGGCCAACAAGACGATTCAGGCGGTGGTGGACGAGGACCAGTTGTCGCTCGCCATCGGCCGCAACGGGCAGAATGTCCGGCTGGCCTCGGAGCTGACCGGATGGAAGATCGATCTCTACTCCAGCCGCGAGTGGCTGGAGCGGGGCGGTGAGGGTCCGTTGTTCGCGCCGCTGCCGCCGGAGGACGAGGCGGTCATGCAGCTGCCGCTGGCGGAGCTGCAGGGCCTCTCGCCCGAGCTGCTGGCGTTCCTCAACGGTGCTGGCTACCAGACGCTTCGGGATGTGCTCGATCTCGACCGCGAGGATATCGAACGGATTCCCGGCATGACACCGGAGCGCGCGGAGCAGCTGATGGCGTTCCTCACAGCGCTCACAACTGAAGATGGAACCGACGACGCCGCTCCCGCCGGGTGAGGCGTTGCTCCGCCTCCTCGGCCTGGCGTACCGGGCCCGGAAGGTCGTGATCGGGGTCGACCATGTGCGGGCGGGGTTGCAGGCGGATCAGTTCGTCTGTCTCGTGGTAGCATCAGATGTTACACAGCGGGCGCAGGATAAGGTGGTTCGGCTGGCGGTGGCCCGGGGCGTTCCGCTCCTGGCGGGGCCGTCGGCAGAGGCGATCGGCGCCCGGTTAGGACGACCGGGTGTGATGGTCGCCGGCGTGTTGGATCGGGCGTTTGCCACGGGGCTCGCAAAGGCGGCCACGGGCAGCGTCCACAGGGAGGCGTGAGTGGTCAAGACCCGAGTACATGATCTCGCAGCAGAATTCGCCGTGTCCGCCGAGCAGCTGATGACGATGCTCAAGGACATGAACATCTTCGCGCGGACGCACATGTCGGCGCTCGAAGACTCGCAGGTGTCGGCCATCCGCGTGCGCTGGGAGCGCGAGAAGCGGAAGTTGGCGCTGGCCTCGGCGGAGCCTGCCCCCAAGAAGGGGCGGAAGAAGGCGGTGAAGCCCGCCGAACCCGCCGCCCCGGTCGGCGAGGCGGGCAAGCCGGTTCGGCGCCGTCGCACCGCGGCGGAAGTCGCCGAGGTGGAGGCGGTGCATGAGGCGGAGCGGGCGGCGGATGCGCTGCGCGCCGAAGCCCTCGAGCTCACCCGCCCGATCGAGAAGAAAGAGGAGGCGATCACGCCGTCCTCGATCGAGGAGCGTGCCAAGGCCCTCTTCAAGGATCTGCCGCCGCTGCTGCCGGAGGAGCCGGCGGAGCCGGAAGCGACGGCCACTGCCGATCCCCTCACCCCGAAGCCGCCGGCCCCCGAGCTGCCGCCCATCCCGCCGCGGATCAGTGTCAGCGGTCTGCCGCGGATTCCAACCCGGATTCCCCGGCCGGTGGCGCCTCCGGGCAGCGGCAGTGTGCCGCGCTTCCAGCGTCCGACCCCTGCCTACAGCAGCAGCAACCCCGGCACCCAGGGACAGCGGCCCGGCGGCGGGTCCGGCGGCCAGCGCTCGGGCCCTCCCGGACAGCGGACCGGTGGTCCTGGTGGCCAGCGGTCCGGTCCCTCCAGCGGTCCGGCGCGGCCGGTGCAGGTGCCTGGCGCGCCGGTGGCGCGCAGCTTCGGTCCCGATGCGGAGAAGGGCGCCGCGCGGAAGAAGGCCAAGAAGAAGAAGAACAACGATCAGGATTCGGTGCTGGCGAACATCGAGAAGACGCTGGCCGGCATGCGGGGTCCCGCCAAGCGTGGCCTGCGCCGCGACGATACGAGCTACCGCGAGCAGCTGGCGCGTGACAAGGAAGAGCGGGAGCGGGAGAAGACCCGGATCCGGGTCAACGAGTTCATCTCGGTCTCCGAACTCGCCGGCCTGATGAAGGTCCCGTCCAGCCAGATCGTGCAGCTGGCGTTCAAGGGCCTCGGCCTGATGGTCACGGTGAACCAGCGGCTCGACTTCGACCAGATCGAGCTGATCTCCTCCGAGTTCGGCTTCCAGGCCACCCGCGAGGCGGATTACGCCGCGACCACCGATCTCGAAGTGGTGGAAGAGTCGACTGAGGGCATGGTGCCGCGGCCGCCGGTCGTCACGATCATGGGTCACGTCGACCACGGCAAGACGTCCCTGCTGGACTACGTCCGCAAGGCAAACGTCGTGGCGGGCGAGTCGGGCGGGATCACCCAGCATATCGGCGCCTACCACGTCACGCTGCCCAACAAGAAGGAAATCACCTT
>JANOFA010000134.1:0-2429 GCA_031413355.1 Gemmatimonadota bacterium
GGCATCGTCGTCTGCCGGGCAGCCGGCACTGTCCACCAGCGCACCGGCGGGGGTGTCGGGACAGCGGTCGATGCCATCGAGAAGTCCGTCGGCATCGGTGTCACGGCTGCAGCCGGCGGCATCGACCGCGGCACCAATCACCGTGTTGGGGCAGCGGTCGAGGCCATCGGGCACGCCATCGGTGTCCCGGTCCGTGGGACAGCCGCGGGCGTCGACCAGCGCACCAGGGCGGGTATCGGCGCAGGCATCGGAGCGATCATAGATTCCGTCGCCATCGCGGTCGGTCAACGGCGTGCTGCCCAGCATCAGGCTCACCCCTCCCTGCAGCATGAGATTGGTGAACTTGAGGGTGGTCAGACTGCGCTGGACCGTCCCCTCGTAGCGCATGAAGAGCGTCGGCGTGATGGCAATGCGCACGCCGGCTCCGCCCTGGAAGACATCGGCGGCACCGCAGGGGCCGGCCCCCGGCAGCGAGACGGACGGACAGGTGCCGTAGCTGAGATGACCATATCCGCCCTTGAGGATCACGAAGGTGCCGCGACCGACGGCGATATTGCCCAGCGCCCAGAGACCGATGGTGTTGGTGCTGACCGGCTTCTTGAGCGACGTATTCGTCTTCGGTTTGGCGAGGGTGCCCTCGGCTTCCACCGAAAAGGGGCCGTAGACCCAGTAGCCTGCCCGGAGGGCGCCACCGAACGTGGCGGAGAGGTCGGTCTTGCTGTCGTAGGTGTGATACCCGCCGGCCCCGCTCAGTTCGAACTTGTAGAGTCGCTGGGCAGCGAGTGGCATGCCGCCGAGGGTCGTCCAGGTGAGACAGGCAAAGAGCAGGCGGGGCAACATGGCGACTCGGGCAGCAGGAGGAAGAAGGAGGGTGGATTCTGCCCCCCGCTCACGGGGGCCGCAAGGGGGACACAGGGGCTGCTGAGCGACGGGCTACAGGGCGCTGGCGGGAGCAGTTAGCTTGGAACCACTGGTCGGTCGTCTGTCACCTCAGGCTGTTCCTTTCTCCTGCCGATACTCCATGATGCATTTCACGATCGCATATTGCGTCGTCTGAAACTACGAACCACGGGCGGCCGGTCTGGTCGCCGAGATCAAGCGGGCATTTCCCGACGCGGAGGTCCGCCTGGTGCAGTCTTCCGGTGGGGTCTTCGAGGTCACACGGGATGGCGTCGTCGTCTTTTCCAAGAAGACGATCGGCCGGCACGCGCAGCCGGGGGAGATCATGGGGTTGATTCAGGGGAGGGGCGCGTGACGACCGCGTGCGCATAGCGATCTCCACCGGTGGCGGAGACGCGCCGGGCCTGAACGCCGTGATCCGCGCCATCGTCCTGTCCGCTCACACCCGCGGCTGGCAGACCTACGGTATCCGCCGGGGCTACGGTGGATTGCTGGGGAACGACGGCATCCAGAGCCTCACGCCCCAGTCGGTCCGCGGCATTACCCACCTCGGCGGGACCATCCTCGGCACCACCAATCGCGGTAATCCCTTCCGCTGGGCGTCCACGGATGCCTCTGGCCGGGAGGTGGAGGTCGACCGGTCGGACGACCTGATCGCCGCGTTCAATGCGAGCGGGTTCGACGCGATGATTCCCATCGGTGGGGATGGCAGCCTCAAGATCGCCTACGACCTCGGACTCAAGGGGCTTCCGGTCGTGGGCGTTCCCAAGACAATCGACAACGACGTCTGCGGCACCCTTTCCACCTTCGGGTTCGATACGGCGGTCAGCACGGCCACCGAGGCGATCGACAAGCTGCACTCCACCACCGAAAGCCATGAGCGCGTCATGGTGGTCGAGCTGATGGGTCGCGACGCGGGTTGGATCGCGCTGCACAGCGGCATTTCGGCCAGCGCCGACGTGATTCTGCTGCCGGAGATTCCCTTCGATATTGCCAAGGTGTGCGCCAAGGTCATGGAGCGGGAACGTGATGGCCGGCACTTCAGCGTGGTCGTCGTGGCCGAGGGGGCCAGGCCGATCGGCGGAGAGGCCAGCATGATCGAGCGCCGGGCAGTCGGCACCGTGGACCGGCTTGGCGGGATCGCGTCGCTGGTCGCGAAAACGATCACCGAGCGGACCGGCAAGGAAACCCGCAGCCTCGTGCTGGGTCACCTGCAGCGCGGTGGATCGCCCACCACCTTTGATCGGCTGCTGGCGCTGCGCTTTGGCGCCGCCGCGGTCCGCGCGGTGGCGGACCGTGCCTTCGGCGTGATGGTGGGATTCGCGCCCCCCGAGATCATCCGGGTACCGCTGGAGCAGGTCATCGGACGGACCAAGCATGTACCGCTCGACTGCGATACCATCCTGACGGCGCGGGGGCTGGGGATCAGCCTGGGGGACTAGCAGCAGGCGATAGGCGATGGGCGATAGGCGGGGGTAGCAGCCGTCAGCCGTTGGCCGTCAGCCGTTATCCGTTGGTGAGAAGCATTC
>JANOFA010000135.1:0-5052 GCA_031413355.1 Gemmatimonadota bacterium
GAACCCCGGAATCTGTGGTGCCTGCATCGTAGCTCGCTGTGCGGTGTGCGATGGTTGGGACGCATCACTCGGGCCTGGCTCGGGCGCCCGGGCAGGTGGCCGGTACGGAGTCCGGGACATGGAACTCTCGTAGGGCGCTCAAGTATAGTGGGCTACGGGAGGAGCTTGGGCACGCGGCTCCGATAGGCAGCATACGCCGGAAAGCGGCTCGTGAGCCAGCGCTCTTCGGCAGCAGCCTTGCGATCAAAGAACGCGAGTGCCACCAGTCCGCTCGCGGCACCGACCCCGGCGTTGGTGATGCCCCACGCCGTCCCCCACAGCAGCAGAACGATGCCCAGGTAGAGCGGATGACGGACCACCCGATACGCGCCACGCTCGACCAGAACACCTGCGGCGAGCGGCTCCGTGCCCGGGGTGAGATTCGGTCCCAGTGACCGGCCACCCCAGATCGCCATGAAGGCTCCGCCAAGCCACGGGACAACCGCGAGCAGCCGCCAGAGCGGTGGCGCGGGCAAGAAGTACCGGGCGATCCCGGCGTCGGGTGGAATCAGGGTATGCAGGAGCGGCAACCCGCCGAGGAGTGCCACGAACAGGATGAACTGGCCCCAGACCCAGGGGTCGCGTATCGCTTTATGCAGGTCCATGAATCTCCATTCCCCGTTGTCGCCGGCCGGCTTCGTGGCCTACTATTGTGGGTCTTGTCCCGCCGTTTTCAAGGAGTCTGAACGCGTGACCCCGATCTTTCCCCGACGGCACCAGCCGGCGCTGCCACTCGACCGGCTGATCCTCACCGATGCTCCCGCCGCCGACGCGCTGGAGATGGATGTGCTGTTTGTCGGTGCGGGGCCGGCGGGTCTGGCTGGCGCCATCGCCCTGGCCCGCCAGGCCAAAGCGGATCCCGCGCTGGGCGAACTCTCGATTGGCGTGCTGGAGAAAGCCGGCAGTCTGGGCGAGCACAATCTCTCCGGCGCGGTGATCAATCCGCGGGCGCTGCGCGAGCTGTTCCCCGAACTCACTGACAAGGATTTCCCGTTCAGGCAGCCGGTCGCCGGCGAGGCGGTCTACTACCTCACCGAGGGCCGCGCCCAGCGCCTGCCCACACCACCGACGATGCACAACAGTGGATTCTACACGGCGTCGCTCTGCGAAGTGGTACGCTGGCTGGGTGAGCAGGCCGAGGCGCTTGGGGTGAACCTCTTTGCTGGATTCCCGGCGGAGGCCCTGCTGGTCGAGGGCCGGACGGTGCGCGGGGTGCGGACGACGCCGAGCGGGCTGGGCCGGGATGGAACACCGGGAGACAGTTACCAGCCCGCCACCGACATCACCGCAAAGATCACGGTGCTGACCGAGGGCACCCGTGGCACGCTGGCGCAGGCCTGGCGCGAATGGCAGGGGGTGACCTCACCCAACCCGCAGATCTTCGCGCTCGGCGTCAAGGAAGTCTGGCGCGTCCGCAAGCCGCTCGATCGGGTCATCCACACGCTGGGGTGGCCGTTGCCGTCGTCCGCGTTCGGCGGGAGCTGGATGTACCCGCTCGGGCCGGAGATGATTTCGCTCGGCCTGGTGGTGGGCCTCGACTATCGCGAGGCCTCGCTCGACGTGCATGCGCTGCTGCAGCAGCTCAAGCAGCATCCGCTGGTGCAGCCGTATCTCGCGGGCGGGGAGCTGCTGGAGTGGGGCGCCAAGACGATTCCCGAGGGGGGCTATTACGCTCTGCCGGAACGCCGCTCCGGCGCCGGGCTGCTGCTGGCGGGCGACACCGTCGGATTCGTCGACGTGCCGTCACTCAAGGGCATTCACTACGCCATGCAGTCCGGCATGTATGCGGCGCGCGCGGCGTTCGAGGCGCTGAAGGGCAGCGATACGAGCGCGGCGGCGCTGGCGAGCTATGACCGGATGGTGAATGAGAGCTACATCGTGAGTGACATGTACCGCACCCGCAACATGCGGCTCGCGTTCAAGGATGGTTTTCTTGCCGGCGCGGTGAAGGCAGGACTCATGACCCTGAGCGGTGGCCGCTTTCCCGGCGGCCGGATCGAGATGCACGAGGATGCCGAGCAGCGCCGTACCGTGGACCCATCGGGCGCACCAAGTGTCGCACCGGGGCTCAGCAAGCTCGACGCGGTCTTCAAGTCCGGCAACGCGACCCGCGACACGGTTCCGCAACACCTGCTGGTGGGCAGCGACATCTCGCCCGAGCTGGCTGATTTCTACTCCCATCTCTGTCCCGCCGGGGTCTACGAGCGGGTGGGCGACAGCCTGAAGGTGAACGCGCCGAACTGCATCGACTGTAAAGCCACCGATGTGCTTGGCCCGCGGTGGACGCCGCGCGAGGGTGGCAGCGGCCCGAAATACCGGCTCATGTGACGCGAGGAGCGTTGGCTACGAGCACTGCCGACGGAAACCCTGCGCCATCAGTGGTTCGGATGTGGTCCGGATCACCATCAGCGTCGGGCTGGCCATCCTGGGCGACGGCGGGACCGAGGCAGAAGACCCGCTCGACCGGGCGGATGCAAGGCTGATTAAGGCCAAATAGGGGGGCCGCAACCGGGTGGTGGGCCCAGCGGGGCAGCCTCGGACCTCAGCCGCCCTGCTCCTGACCCCCATGGAACAGGAAGAAGAACCCCAAGTCAGTTAACGACATGCAGCTGGCCAGGTGACCCGGGGCACATCCTCCGGTGTCCAGCGTATCGGATTTCGACCCTCCCATCCCCCCTCACCTCAGGTAGTGGCCCGGTTTTTCCACTCTGGTGCCCATCCATGAGGCCCCAATGACACTCGATTCTCCCGTTGGTTCAGTCCTGGTTGCCCCCGGGTTGGTCCGCTCGGCTCTGCGACCGCGCTGGTTTCGTCCTGCTGGCCTCGTGGCTGTCGCGCTCCTGGCCGCCTGCGGTGGCGATTCGAAATCGCCCTCCGGCCCCGCCAGCGGCGCTCACCTGAGCTTCACCATTGCCGGGTTGCCGATCGGAGCGTCCGCGCGCGTGAGCGTGAGCGGACCCGGTGGTTACACCGCCCAGGTCACCGGATCCAGGACAATTGGGGGTCTCGCCGCCGGCACCTACACGGTCGGGGCAGGCTACGTCAGCGCCCAGAGCCAGACGTGGAACGCATCGGTTTCCGCGGGGAGCGTGACGGTGGCGACGGGGGATACGGCGGCAGTCAGCGTGACATACACCGGTGGCCCGCTGCCCAACACCGATTTGCGGATGTCTGGCGTGCAACTGATCCAGAGCACCCAGCGCACCGACGGCACCATTCCGATGATCGCGGGGCGCGACGCGCTGCTGCGCGTCTTCGTGACCGCGACTGCGGCAAACACGCTCGCGCCCGCCATCCGGGTCCGGCTCTATCAGGGCGCGACCCAGGTGGACTCGCTGGATGTGACCTCGCCGGGCGCTTCAACGCCGACAGTGGTCGATACCGCCAACCTCGCGACGTCGTGGAACGTGCTGATCCCCGGCACGCGGGTCGCGGCCGGCATGGCGTATCGGGTGGAGGTGGACCCGGGCGACCAGCTCGCGGAAACAGATGAAGGCAACAATCGCTTCCCCGGCGGCACGACCACGAGCGCGGTGACGGTGCAGACCGTGCCCGCGCTGGGGATCACCTTTGTGCCGGTGCGGCAGTCCGCCAACAACACCACGGGTGCCGTCAGCGGCGCCAACAAGGACGCGCTCGCCGAGACCTCGAAGCGGATGATGCCGCTCGGCGTGGTCACTGTGGCGGTGCATGCCACCTACACTACCAGCGCTCCGGTGCTGGACGCCAATGACGCCAACGGCGGATGGGGCCAGATCCTCAGCGAGATGTATGCGCTGCGCACTTCGGATGGCAGCGGGGATGAGTACGTCGGCATCGTGCCGACCACCTACGGCGGCGGAATCGCGGGACTGGGCTATATCGGCGCACCGGCCTCGGTCTCGTGGGACAAGGCCTCGAGCGCGCCCGGCGTGATCGCCCACGAGCTGGGGCACAACTTCGGCCGCAATCATGCCCCGTGCGGAGGGCCCAGTGGTCCTGACCCCGCCTATCCCTACGCGAACGCGTCGATCGGTGCCTGGGGGCTCGATCTGCCGGCGCTGCAACTCAAGTCGCCCGGTACGTTCGTGGACCTGATGAGCTACTGCAATCCCGACTGGATCAGCGACTACAACTACAGCGCGATCCTCAGCTACCGCGGCCCTGGACCAGTGGTGGCGTCCGCCACGACGCGGGCGCGCCCGGAGGCCGGACTGCTGGTCTGGGGGCGCATGCGCGACGGGGTCGTCACCCTGGAACCGTCCTTCACTGTCACGGCGCCAGTGCAGCTACCGGCGCGGCCGGGCAGTAACCGGATCGAGGGATTCACCGCTGCCGGCCGCCGCGTCTTCAGCCTGTCGTTCGACGCCGAGTCGGTGGCCGATCTGCCGCGCGGGAGGGAACAGCACTTTGCCTTTGTGCTGCCGTTGGACGACAACGAACGGGCCAGTCTCTCGCGAGTGCAGCTGACGGCGCGCGGGCTCACGGCGCTGCGTGCCAGTCCGGCGGCGATTCGCGCTCGCGCAGCGGCGCCGAGCAGCCGTCGTCTGGCCTCGGGGGTGGTGGAGTTGCGGTGGGATGCCACCTACCCGATGGCACTGGTGCGGGATGCCGCGACGGGGGAGATCCTCAGCTTTGCCCGTGGTGGGGTGGCGCAGGTCACCGCTCTGCGAGGGGCGGTACGGTTAGATCTCTCTTCAGGGGTCGCCAGTCTCCCGGGGGTGACACTCGGGGTGCCCTGAACAGGACAGGGCGACACTAATGATCCTCAGAAGGGGCGGCCGCTACCGCCCCTTCGTTTTTTCCCAAAGGGAGATTGCTCTCGGGAATTGCCGGTTTTTCAGCGCATGAATGGCTCCGCATCGTGATGCCGGGGTCCTTCCGTGGTCTGATTCGCTGAGCGTGACCGCGACTGGATCCGCAATAACGGACCATCTGTTTCAAAGCAATCGCCTGGCCGCACGACGCCGCCAGGCTTCTTTATGTGTTTATCCACAAATCATCCTTGATGGTTGGCCCAACTATCTCCGCCGC
>JANOFA010000136.1:0-2650 GCA_031413355.1 Gemmatimonadota bacterium
CTGGCAGTCGATCATCGTGGCGGCCGCCATCACTCTGCCACTCGGATTGACCCAGTCCAAGGAATACGCCGAGCTGATCTGGCCCATCGACCTGCTGATCACGGTCGTCTGGGTGATCTTCGCGGTGAACTTCTTCGGCACGTTGTACATCCGGAAGGTGAAGCACCTCTACGTCGCGATCTGGTTCTACATGTCGTTCGTCATCACGATCGCGGTGCTGCACATCGTCAACAGCCTGGCGGTGCCGGCGACACTGACCCGTTCCTACCCGATCTACGCCGGGCTGACCGATGCCCTGGTACAGTGGTGGTACGGCCACAACGCGGTCGGGTTCTTCCTCACGACCCCGTTCCTCGGCATGATGTACTACTTCCTGCCGAAGATCGCCGAGCGGCCGGTGTACAGCTACCGGCTGTCGATCGTGCACTTCTGGGCGCTGGTGTTCCTCTACATCTGGGCCGGTCCGCATCACCTGCTCTACTCCGCCCTGCCCGAGTGGTCTCAGACCCTCGGCATGGTGTTCAGCATCATGCTCCTGGCTCCGTCCTGGGGAGGCATGCTCAACGGCCTGCTCACGCTGCGGGGTGCATGGGACCGGGTGCGCACCGATCCGATCCTCAAGTTCCTCGTGGTCGCGATCAGCTTCTATGGCATGAGCACCTTTGAGGGCCCGATGATGTCGATCCGGGCGGTGAACAGCCTGTCGCACTTCACCAACTGGACCATCGGCCATGTGCACTCCGGCGCCCTCGGCTGGGTGGGGATGATCTCCTTCGGGATCCTCTACTGGCTGGTCCCCCGATTGTGGAACAAGCCGCTGGCGTACCCCACCTGGGCGACGACCCACTTCTGGCTGGCGACGATCGGCATCGTGATTTACACCGTGTCCATGTGGGCCGCGGGCCTGACCGAAGGATTGGAATGGCGCGCCTTTGACGCCGCCGGCCAGCTCAAGTACCCCAACTTCGTGGATATTGTCCATCAGCTCGAGCCGTTCTACTGGCTCAGGCTGCTCGGCGGGACGATGTACCTGATTGGCGCGGTCATGATGGCGTGGAACTTCATCAAGACCGTCAACGGTTCCGCGACGTCGCGGATGCCGGCCGCGGTCCCGACGGCGAGCTGAGGCGACGACGATGAGCGAGACCAACGAAACCGGCTACACAGCAGCCCACCGGAAGCTGGAAGGCAAGAGCGCGCTGTTCGCCGTGCTCACCACCGTCGCGATCCTGATCGGTGGCATGGTGGAGATCATCCCGATGTTCAGCACCCAGGCGGGTCCGGAGACGCTGCCCGGCGTCACTCCGTACACCGCACTCGAAGTCGCCGGGCGCGACATCTATATCCGCGAGGGGTGCTACACCTGTCACTCGCAGATGGTGCGACCGATGCGAGCCGAGGTGTTGCGCTACGGCGAATGGACCCGGGCAGGCGAGTATGCGTACGACCATCCGTTCCTGCTCGGCTCCCGACGCGCGGGACCAGACCTGCAGCGGGTCGGGGGCAAATACCCCGATGCCTGGCACTACGAGCACATGCGCGATCCGCGCAGCACCTCGCCTGGAAGCGTGATGCCGCCCTACTCCTGGCTGCACCACGACACCTACGACCCGGCGGACATCCAGGCCTCACTGCGCGCCCTCAAACGGGTCGGGGTGCCGTACAGCGAAGACGAGATCACCAATGCGCCGACCGCGATGATGGCGCAGGCCCAGACGATCGTCGGACGACTGACGCAGACGGGCGTCAGCACCGAGCCCGACAAGGAGATCGTGGCGGTGATCGCCTACCTGCAACGGCTGGGCAAGGATGGGCGCGCAGCGATCGCCGCCGGTGCCACCACGACGCCTGCTGCCACTGGCACGGTGGCGCCATGAATCCGCTGATCCGGGAAGCGGCCAACTCCGTCCGGCTCGGGTGGATCATGGCCCTGATGACGGTGTTGTTCCTCATCAGCTTCATCTTGTGGATCTGGTGGGCCTATCGGGGTCCCAACAAGTCACGATGGGAGGCGGATAGCCGCCTCCCCTTCAACGACGGAGGCGAGTCGTGAGCAAGCCAACCACGCAGAACCAGGTGCTGGGCCATGCCGCCGAGTCCGATGGCATCGAGGAATATGACAATGCCCTCCCCGATTGGTGGCTGGGTCTGTTCTATTGCTGCATCATCTGGGCGTTCGCCTATACGGCGTACTATCACTTCATCGCGAGGAAGTCCGGAGTCGGCACGCTGGCGGCGGAGATGGTGGCTGCCAATGCCCGCTGGCCCCAGCAAGCGGCGGCGGCAGCCGCCACGACCCTGAGCATGTCGCCAGAAGCGGTCGAGGCCGGGGAAGCCGTCTTCAATGCCAATTGCGTGGCCTGTCACGGTGCCAACATGCTGGGCGGCATCGGCCCCAACCTTCTTGATACCGTCTGGATCCACGGCGGCACGCCGGAGGAGATCCAGCACATCATCACCGTCGGCGTCCCGGAGAAGGGGATGCTGACCTGGGGCCCGATTCTCGGGCCGGAAAAGACCGCGCAGGTTGCCGCATACGTCGTGGACCAGAATCGAGAAGCGACGGGCGAGGAGGAGTGAGGAGCGAGGAGCGAGGAGTGAGGAGTACTTGAGGCGGGCAGCTGGCAGCCAACGGCCAACGGCTAACGGC
>JANOFA010000137.1:0-5757 GCA_031413355.1 Gemmatimonadota bacterium
CGGGAGCTGGAGTCGTTCCTGCGCCGCGTGGTCGAGCCGGAGCTGGATGGACGCGGCATCGGGCTCCGCCTGCGCTACCTGAGCGGCGGCATGTCGCCTTCCGCCCGCCTGGTCAGCGGCCGCGTGCTGCCGGAGCGTTCCGGCTACTATCTAGGCCACCGGATGACGGAAGCGCTGGTGCAGGAGCGCGGGATCGCGGCGGCGCTCCGGGCGCCGGCGCAGGAGTTCCAGATTGCGGAAGACCTTTCGCATGGCGTGCAGACCGCCTGAGGACGCAGCCCCGATGGATCCCACCCCACCGATCACCGTCATCTTCAAGAAGAAGGGCACCATCACCATCGAGGGCACGGTCATCGTGCTGGATGAGGATGGTAATGTGATGGTACAGCCCGAGACCAAGCGGCCGGGGATGATCAAGCTGTGCGGCTGCGGTCGGTCGGAGACGAAGCCGTTTTGCGATGGGAGCCACAAGAAATAATTCGTTGTAGGGGCCGCATACATGCGGCCCCGCCCTGTGGCCCCGTCGAATGCCGCGGGATCCCGATTCGGCAGGCGTCCCCGCCTGCCCGCCCAGTATCCCCGGTCCCCCGAGCACCGTGATGTCGCTTCAGCGACAGGGCCGAGCCGTCGCTTGAGCGACGAGCTTGCGTCCGCTGACACGACATGCCCATCCCTCGTCCGCGGGAGCTCGCGGCTGAAGCCGCGGCTCGGCCCGGGTCAGTAAACTGACCCGACCTGCGTTTTTTCGATGAGACCGGCAGACGCAGGTCGAGGCAATGTGGCCCCATGCGCCACCGACTCTACGTGCACGTCGTCTGGACCACGCGGGACCGTGCCCCGCTCATCTCCGCCGCCGTGGCCGGCTTCCTCTCCCGCTTTCTCCCGGCCGTCGCCGCGGAGGAACGCGCCGTTCTCGCCGCGCTCGGCATGGTCACCACCCATGTGCACCTGTTGCTGCGGTTGAACCCCGGCACCGACATGTCCCGGCTCGTGCAGCGCCTCAAGGGTGGGAGTGCGATGCTGGCGACGCGTGTGGGCCAGGTAGAATCGGGGCGTCCGCTGCGCTGGGCGAAGGGCTACAATCTCGAATCGGTGAGTCCCCGCGCGGTGCCGGACGTGGTGCGCTATCTCGGTCGACAACCAGCGCGACACCCGACTGCGGCGATTGCGGGGTGGCCGCCGGAGAAGCCCTGAATTTGGGGAGGTGCGGAGGTCGCTTCAGCGACAGGGCCGAGCCGTCGCTTCAGCGACGAGCTCGTGATGGCTGACCCGGATTCCTGCCGCTCGTCCCTGAGAGCTCGCGGCTGAAGCCGCGGCGACCGAGCGCCCCCGGCGCGAGGCAGTCCTTCAGGGCTCGGCGACTGTCAGGAAACTCACCACCTGAGGGTGAGTCGAGATGGGGTAGGGCAGGCGTCCCCGCCTGCCCGCGCAGTATCCCCGGCCTCCCGAGCACCGCGACGTCGCTTCAGCGACAGAGCCCAGCCGTCGCCCTAGCGACGAGCTCGCGTCCGCTGACACGACATGCCCACTCCTCGTCCGCGGGAGCTCGCGGCTGAAGCCGCGGCTCGGCTCGGGTCAGTAAACTGACCCGACTCCATTCGCGGGATGGTTGGTCCGGAGGAAGCGGATCGGGGAGTACTCCGATTGAACGTCGCTTCAGCGACAGAGCCGAGCCGTCGCTTTAGCGACGAGCTCGCGTCCGCAGTCACGACATGCCCACTGCCCGCACGTGCATCAGCGTGGGGCGCGCTGGCAAGCACAATCCTGGTCTCGTGGGCCGCGGAGCGAGGCTCCGAGGCACTGACGAACGCGCCGACCTCATTTCTGGGAGCGGCGCGGTGGCCTGCCGGAGCGAGTAGGGGGTGATTCCGCTGCGAACAGCTACTCAGATTCTAGCCGGCACTACTCTGGGGGAAAGGTCACCAGCCGGCCACGATCCGTGATCATGCGCCGTCGCACCTCCATCGAGATATGGCGATCATGAATCGGTGACCGTGATGCCCGCTCGCAGGACGAGTTCTTGAACATGTATTACTTCCTGAAGCTCGATCACGCGAAAGCCGCTGCCGAGGCGTGGCGGATCGACTACAAAGGGAGACAGCTCCATAGCCCGCCCAGCCCCTTGACCAAGGCGGAGTTCGCCGCATCACTTCGGACCGCTACCACCTCGGTGGCGGCCTTACAAACCACTCTACTTGCCCGCTCTCCGGTGTGCTACCGAGATGATCTGCGCCCACTATTCGGCTATCAGTTCCCCGAAGTGGATCCGACCGGAACGGTGCGCCGCTCCCCAAGTACCTCAAGAATGAATCTTGGAGCCACTATCGAAATTGAACCAGATGGAGGGCAAAGGATGATCGCAAAGCGGCCAACTCGTCTTGATATCCCGCCCTCGGCAGCGACGTCGATCACCTCGCTCTCGGCGCCAAATATCGCGTGCTCGCATCGCGCCGCAGCCAACAGATCCAAATCGGCACCGAATTCCACGGCGTTGCCGAAAGTGACTCTCGCGAGCTGCCAAGTTGCCTCTACCGGCCTAGCCTCTACAAGGAGATCCAGTTCTATCTCGATTTTGTGATCCATGGCCGCGGCGGTGATGTGAACCCGAACTGACAACACCTTCGAGTCATGCCAAGGAACAGCCATGAACTTCTCGAGCGCGCCCTGAACGTCATCCAACATTCGCCCTCCCGAGTAACTTGATGACAGGTGCAGCGCTAGTTAGTCGTTGCTTCGACACACCGACGCGCTGCCCTGCCAGCTTCCACGCATCGCGGTGCCACAAGGATCGAGAATGATCATTGGGGTCACTGAAAGAATCCCTCGCGCAATTCCGGTAGCGAGCATCTCAAACCACAGTACTGCACGATAACCACTTCTCTGTCCGTCCTTCCAATCATGCGCGTGGACTGGACCAACATGCTCGTGATGCCCCGACTCGAGGTCGAGAAAAGCATTACCGTTCGGACCAAAATAGCGATGTTGCAGTCCGCCTCTAATCCGGAAGGTCTGTGAAGAATTCGGCCTCCCAGTGAGCGTCGTACCTCTGTCTATTGGTGGCTTTCCCATGCCTCCCGCCAGTCCCCCGGATCCAGCGGGCGGCAGGTGGTCATAGTAGTGGTTAGGATCTTCACTGGATGCACATGAGCCATCCGACTCCCAAACCTTACAATCGGCCTCATGCCGTCTGCCCCCGTCCGGGATCGTAATCCCATCCAACCCGGAACCGAACGGGTCATCACCGCCCCACATTTCCTGCTCGACAACCTTTGGCCGACCCCCCGACTCGATCAACCCGTTCGGATCCCTGGCCTCCAGCACATGCCCGCCCACATACGCAAACAGATTCGCTCCTCCATCATACCCGATCGGATCTTCCTGGGTCCAGCGCCGCTGGCCCGGCTCGTAGTAGCGGGCCCGGTGGAAATACAGCCCGGTTTCCGCATCATACTCCCGGCCGGTCCAGCCGTAGCGGAGCTTGGGCGCGGCGTTGATCGAGTCCTTGGCGAGGAGCTTCCCGTACGGCAGGAAGCGCTGGTTCATGACCCAGGTGCCGTCCCGCTTCACCAGTCCGCGGACGCTGCGGAGCTGATCCTGCACCACCTGGAAGTCGGTGCCGGCCGCGACATCCCGCACCCCGATCAGGTCGTCGACATCGGGGCCCCAGGTGTATTGGAATTTCATGGTGCCGGCGCTGTCGGTGTCGAATGCCACCGCGTTCCCCGCGTAGCTCATGCGGGTGTAGCCGGTCACCCCGCCGGACGCGGTGGAGTAGACCCGCTTGACGATCGGCCGGCCCAGCACGTCGTAGCCGTAGCGCGCGACCAGGACCTGTGCTCCCCCGGGCGGCGTGTAGCGGGCGCTGACCAGACGGTTGAGGGCGTCGTAGCCGTAGTTCCAGATCTTGGTGTTGGGGCCCACGGTAGCGGTTGTCTGAATTTGATTGCCGGCGGCATCGTAGCTGTAGGTCCAGCTCCCCGTCACCGGGTCGGTGCGGGAGAGCAGCCGACCGGTCTTGGCCTCGTAAGTCTCTGCCCCGCCTGCGGTGAGGACGTTGCCGTCCACGTCGAACGCCACCGAATCGGTGGTCAGCGTCCAGAGGGTGTCCGGCGGCGTCTTCCGGAACCCGCGCCAGGAGAGCAGCCGCTCCCACCCGTCGTATGTGAGGGAATCGACGGTGCTGTCCATCGGCGCGGTGAGCCCATGCTGCTCGGTCCACGTGGGGCCGAGCGCGACCCGGGTCTCGGCGGGACCATCGGCGTTGCCCTCCGGATCGTAGACGCCGGGATACCAGGTGCCACCCACGGCGGAGACGCTGTGCTCAATCAGGGCGATGCCGGTGGAGGTGAAGCTGGGGGCCTGGCTCTGGGTGGGGCCGCTGCTGAGGGAATAGCGGAGTCCTGGCCGGCCTTGGCCGTCAAAGCTGTAACTGGTCGAATCGGCGAACGGCGTGACCACCTTGGCGAGCAAGCCGCGCTGGCTATCATACCGCGCGATCCACGTCCCCGTGGGGCCGGTCGAGGCGCTGTCACGCTCATACTGATCGTAGAAGTGGTTGGTGAATCGCGCCTGAGTGCCGGTAAAGCTGGTGTCGGCGAGCAGGCGTCCGCGGAGATCGTAGCGGAAGCTCAGCGCAGCGTTCACCCCGCCGATCGAATCCACCGCCCCCGTGTAGTACATCCGGGTGAGCTGATCCAGCGGGCCGCCATACACCCGGTTGAGCGTCCCCACCCCAGGGATCACCGTCGCCGTACTGCGGTTCCGGCTGTCGTACTGCGCCGTGATGACGTCGCCCCGCCGGGTGATGGTCTTGTAGAGATTTCCGGCGACATCATAGACCATCGAGTCCCGTGGCGGCGTGGCGAGCGCGCTCGGCGGCCGGCGGCTGAGCAGCCGTCCCAGCCGGTCATAGAGGTAGCGCGTCGCCTTGGCGGTGTCATTGCTCACCAGCCGCAGGGAATCCCGCCCGCCCCGGTCGAAGCGGAGCCCCACCTTCTGGGTGTGGGCGGCATCGGTACCGTAGGCTGGTGCGGATTTGCAGGGGTCGTTGCACTCGTCGGTGCGGGACATCACGGTCGAGTCGGCCTGATTGGTGATGCGGTAATACGGCACGGATTTGCGCCACTGCCACCTGGTGACGCCGGTGCTGATCCGGACCCGCACTTTCTGGTAGCCCGCCGAGGCCCGGCCGTAGCTGTCGTAGGTGGTGGAATCGATCAGGCTGGGGTTCGCGATGGGACCCATATGCGTCCCCGCTACCTGCTTCCAGGTCGCCTCGTACTTGAACCAGGTCTTCACACTGGTACTGGGGCGCAGAATGGAATCGACCCGCCCGTCGGCCTGATACCAGTACTTCGTCGCGTAACCGGCGGCGTCGCGTGACTCGATGACATTGCCTTTCGCATCGTAGATGGCGCTGTCGCGCTGGCCCCGGCTGTCGATCCGCGTGATCACGCGATGATTGGCGTCGTAGACCAGGCTATCCAGCCGCAGCACCGAGTTGTTGGTTTCCACCCGCTTGATCCACTGCCGGACCACCCGCTGCTGCGCATCGTAGCCCACATAGGTGCGCGTCGTGTCACCGCCGATCTTGCCACTCGACCAGAGCAGGCGCCCATCCGGCGCCGTGCGGCTCCGGCCCAGCACGCCCAGCGTATCCCAGGTGAGCGCCGCCTGCCCCCAGCGGTTGAGCCAGCTCCGGGTCCAGTTGGTGAGCGGATCCTTGAGCTGCACATAGGGACCGGCGCTGTCGGTCCG
>JANOFA010000138.1:0-3451 GCA_031413355.1 Gemmatimonadota bacterium
TCTTTTCCCACCGCTCAAAATCTACCGTGCCCGGGAACGGCGTCATCATCACGAACTGCGCAAACGTGATATCGGCCTTCTCCGCCAAATCCGCCGTCGCCGCGAAGGTATCCGGCTTGTCGGTGGGCAGC
This sequence comes from Gemmatimonadota bacterium, assembly GCA_031413355.1. GTDB lineage: Bacteria > Gemmatimonadota > Gemmatimonadetes > Gemmatimonadales > GWC2-71-9 > JADJOM01. The sequence goes on from JANOFA010000138.1 coordinate 132, forward strand.
CCAAAGATGAAGGATCCCAACACGTGCACGCCGTTTTGCTTAAAGTTCTGCAGCCGCGTCGCCAGGCTATCGCCCGCCAGGTTGAAGTCCTTGTAGACGTCCTTCAATCCTTCCGGGGTGACCGCCTCGATGCCGACGAGGGCGCCTCTGATGCGCGCCGCCCGCATCGCGTCGAGGAACTCCGGATCCTCGGCGGACTCCATGGTGATCTGGGTGAAGAAATTCAGATCGCTCGGGAGCTGCGCCATCAGGGCCATCAGCTCGAACCGCTCGTCGCGAAGCGCCTTGAGCTCGTTGTACCTGGTCTTGTCCTCGCGCCGGGCGGCCATCTTGAGATCATCGAGGGTGACCGGGTAGAAATTGTCGTCGGCCAGGGCAATGAACCGGCCCCGACACCTTCAGCGCCTGCTTCATGCGCTGCAGCCATGCGACCGGCAGGCCACGGGCATCGCGAGTGTAGTACATCGGCACGACCTGGTCCTCGAGGAGAGCGAAGAGCCTGTTTGCATCGGCAGCATCGGTCTCCTCCCCCGGCTGCACCGGCGGGATCGCCCAGCCGTTCTGGCCAGTGTAGCCCTCCGCCCACCAGCCGTCGAGGGTGCTGAGCTGGGGCACGGCATTCAGCCCCGCCTTCATGCCGCTGGTGCCGCACGCCTCCAGCGGGACCCGCGGCACGTTGAGCCAGAGATCGGCGCCCTGCACCAGCCGATGCGCCAGGTGCATCTCGTAGTCCTCGATGAACGCCACCCGGCCCTCGAGGCGCGGATCGCGGGTGAAGGCGTACACCTGCTGCAGCACTTCCTTGCCGGGTCCGTCCTCCGGATGGGCCTTTCCGGCAAAGATCAGCTGCACCGGCCGCCAGGGATTGGTGAGCAGGTCGTGCAGCCGGTCGAAGTCGCTGAACAGCAGCGAGGCCCGCTTGTAGGTCGCGAAGCGCCGGGCGAAGCCGATCACCAGCGCATCGGGGCTGATCAGGGTGCCGGCCCCGACGACGTGGGCCGCCTCTTTCCAGTGCTCGGCCCAGCGACGCCGGGCGTCCTCGCGGATGTAGCTCAGCAGCCCCCGCTTGGCGTCCCCATGTTCCCGCCACAGCGCGCTGTCGTCCAGGGTCAGCACGCCCTCCCAGAACCCGGGCTGGTCGCGCCGCTCCATCCACCCCTCGCCCAAATGCTGGTTGAGCATCCGGATCATGCCGCCCGACATCCAGGTCGGCAAGTGCACCCCGTTGGTGATGTGGCCGATCGGCACCTGCTCGGCGCTGTGCCCGGGCCACAACGGCCGCCACAGCTCGCGGGAGACCTCGCCATGCTTGCGGGCGACGCCGTTCACCCGGCCCGAGAGCCGAAGCGCGGTGGCGGTCATGTGGTAGAGCGGGTGCTCGTCCCCGGGGTGCCCGCCCAGGCCGACGAACTGCTCCGGCGTGAGCCCCATCTCCTCCAGCACCGGTGCGGCGCAGGCCGCCACCTGGTCGGGGCTGAAGCGGTCGTGCCCGGCCGGCACCGGCGTGTGGGTGGTGAACACGCTGCGGGCCCGCACCTGGGCAACCGCATCGGGATAATCGACACCCGCAGCCAGCAGCTCCCGCAGCCGCTCGACCAGCATGAACGCGGCGTGCCCCTCATTGGCGTGCCACGCGGCGGGATCAATCCCGAGCGCGCGCAGCACCCGCACGCCGCCGACGCCGAGCAGCCACTCCTGCCGCAGCCGCATGTCCGGGCCGCCGGCATAGAGTTTGGCCGAGAGGTCGCGGTCGGCCGGGTCGTTCTGTTCCAGGTTGGTGTCGAGGAGGTACACCGGGATGCGGCCGACCCGCATGCGCCACGCGGCGATGTGCACCGGTCGGCCAAAGGTACGCACGGTGGTGAGCCAGGGATCACCCGTCGGGCTCAGGATCCGCTCCAGCGGCGTGGTCTCCAGATCGAAGTGGACGTCGCTGTCTTCCTGCCAGCCGTCGATCCGGAGCCGCTGGTCGAAGTAGCCCTTGGTATACAACAGCCCCACGCCGACCAGCGGGACGCCGAGATCGGAGGCGGCCTTGCAGTGATCGCCGGCGAGAATGCCCAGTCCGCCGGAGTAGATCGGCACCGAATTGTGCAGTCCGAACTCGGCGCAGAAGTACGCTACCGGGCGGGTCAGGTCGGGATGGCGGCTCTGAAACCAGGTATTCGGGGTGGTGAGGACGCGGTGCGAACTGTCCATCACCCGGTCATAGAGCAGGAGAAAGCCGGGATCATCGGCGCAGTACGCCAGGCGCGCCGGATCAACCCGGCGGAGCAACTCGAGCGGATTGTGCTTGGTCAGCTGCCAGAGTGGCTCATCGATCCGCCGAAAGAGATCCCGGGCTTCAAGGGACCAGCTCCACCAGAGGTTCGTGGCAAGAGCGCCAAGCCCCCCGGTCCGGGGGGGCAGGTAGGGAAAACGGGGGCGGGGCAGAGTCATGGACAGTCGGTAGAGGGTTGCGCTGCGGGAAGGTACAATGGGGCGGACGGGGAGGGAATGAGCGTTCAGCGTTCAGCCTTCAGCCAACAGGGCCCGCCGGGACACTACCGGATCAAGGTCTCCGCGGCCGAACGCTGAGCGCTGATTGCTGATCGCTACCGGTGCAGTACCATCCACCCCGCCAGCACCGCGCGAAGCGTCCAGAGCACCGTGCGGAACCAGTTCCTGTCGACCAGGCGGCGGTGCGCTGCGGCATCGAAGCCGGTGCTGAGCCGGGCGTGCAGGGGGACCTGCACCAGCCCAGTGGACAGCCAGATCAGCGCGAGGAGGGCGACGCCGATCCAGCCGGCGCCGGCGGGGATGCCGGCTGGCGGTGCAAAGGCAATCCACACCGCGCAGGCGGCTTCCAGCAGCATCGGTGGTCCGACGATAAGTGTGGTGCGGCTGGCATGGGCCGCCTCATACTCGACGAATCCGGCGGGGCCCACCCGTCGCATGAGCGGATAATGCACCACCTGCACGAACCAGATGAGGCCGGTCATGAACCAGGTGGCGGCGGCGTGCAGCAGAAGCAGCATCGAGCCACCGGAGTGGGGGAGAAGCTGGGCGGAAGCGGCACGGAGGTCTGGTCTCACACCGTGCTCCGGGCGGTGGTGTCGCGCTAACGGTGCAGCGGCTTGTACTTGATTCGGTGCGGCTGGCCGGCGTCGGCACCCTTCCGCTTGCGGAGGTCCGCGGCGTACTCCTGGTAGTTCCCCTCGTACCAGACGATCTCGCTGTTGCCCTCGAACGCCAGGATGTGGGTCGCGATCCGGTCGAGGAACCACCGGTCGTGGCTGATCACGACCGCGCAGCCGGCGAAACCCAGCAGGGCATCCTCC
>JANOFA010000139.1:0-6031 GCA_031413355.1 Gemmatimonadota bacterium
GTCGCGCAAGAGACCCTCGACTACGTCCTGCGGGAGATGACCGCTCCGAAGGGTGGCTTCTTCTCCGCCACCGACGCTGACTCGGAAGGAGTCGAGGGCAAGTTTTTCGTCTGGACCAAGGAGGAAGTCGAAGGGCTCTTCGAGGTGGAGCGCGAGGCCGCCGTGTTCTGTGACTACTACGACGTCACCAGCGGGGGGAACTGGGAGGGCCAGGTGATTCTCAATACGCCGGGCTCGCGCGAAGACGTGGCGAAGCGTCACCATCTGACCGCTCCGGAACTGGAGGCCATCATCGCCAAGGGCCGGTGTCTTCTCTACGGGGCCCGGGCCAGGAGAATCCCTCCCGCCCTCGATGACAAGACCTTGACCTCATGGAACGGCTTGATGATCGGGGCCATGGCCGAGGCTGGTCGGGTGTTCGGTATTGGCGCTTACGTGGCCGCGGCCGAGCGCGCGGCCTCGTTTCTTTGGGACGTTCACCGTCGCGACGATCGCCTTCTCCGGTCGTCCCGCCAAGGCTCGGCTCAGGGCGAGGCGTTCCTGGAAGACTATGCCTTCCTGGCGAATGCGCTGACCGGGTCGAGGCAGTCGGGCCGAAGGTGACCGAGCTGGCGATCGGCGACTATGTCGTCGCCACGGTGCGCCGCCCCGGTACCAGCTTGTACGATCTGATCGGCACAAACGACATGACCACCGATGAGATCTACTTCGAGCGCGGCATCAACCTGCGGCATGGTTACCTCGCCGAGTACTACGTCGACGATGCCGAGTTCATCGTGAAGATCCCGCAGGGGCTCAAGGAGGTCGGTGTGCTCCTGGAGCCCACCACGGTGGTGGAGAAGGGGATCGCCCAGGCCTACGAGATCCAGCGGCGACTGCGGGTCTGGCATCCGCGCAAGGCGGCGGTCATGGGAGCCGGAACCATCGGCCTCCTCGCGGCGATGGCGCTCCGGCTCCGGGGACTGGACGTGACGGTCTTCGGGCTGCGGGAGAAGCCGTACCGCAACGCCGACCTGCTGGAAGCGATCGGGGCTCGCTACATCCCGGCGAGGGTCCTCCCGATTCACGACGCGGCAAAACAGTACGGCCCATGGGATATGATCTTCGAAGCGACCGGGCACTCCGGCGTGGTCTTTGACAGTATGCAGGTGTTGGGGAAGAATGGTGTGCTGGTGCTTTCGAGCGTGACGGGGGGAGACCGGAAGGTCGAAGTGCCGGCCGACCGGATCAACCTCGACTTCGTGCTCGGCAATAAGGTGATGGTGGGAACGGTCAACGCGAATCGGGAGTACTTCGAAACCGGTGTCCGCGACCTGGCCCAGTGCTCGGCGCAGTTTCCCGGCTGGCTCGAGTGCCTGCTGACCCATCCGGTCCAGGGGCTGGAGAACTACGCCCGGATGTTCGAACTGCTCACGACGGGTCGGGACGCGATCAAGGTCTATTGTGAGGTCGCTCCGCTCTAACGCAATATTGACAGGGGGACGCAGGCCGGGCGACATTACGCGGCACACGCTGCGGGTGTAGCTCAGTTGGTAGAGCGTCAGCTTCCCAAGCTGAATGTCGCGGGTTCGAGCCCCGTCGCCCGCTCTCGATGCGTTACCGCTGCCCGGGGTCCGGTCCGCCGGAACCCGGGCAGTGTCATTTCCGAGCGGGTCGAGCTGTACCTGCGTCGCTCGCACTTCCCAGGCTCTTGCCCGCCGTTACCCTTCCGTCCATGATTATGTCTCGACTCCGTCCTCGGGAGGACACTCCGTGATTCCACCCCGGAATCGGGTGCAACTGGGCATGTTTTCCTATTGCGTTGTCAGATAAAGGCTTAGTGACAGGAATAGGGATTGGTTTGCCGGGGACAGACGATGGTCCGGCAGTTGCTTCTCCCCCTGTGTTCCGCTGGCGCAAATGCTACACCTGTGATCAGCCTCAGGTACTACCACGCAACCGGAGCAGATTCGATGAAGAAGTTCACTCGTCTTGCGCTGGGCCTAGCAGTAGTGATTTTATGTCAGGCGGGCACGGCAGAGGCACAGGGCCTTCCAGCTGGGGTGACCCAGGCAATGGTCGACAAGGGCAACGAGGTCTACCACAAGACGGGCCTCTGTTACGCCTGTCATGGTCAGGACGGCAAGGGCCTCGTGGGCCCCAACCTGACCGACGATGTCTGGCTGCACAGCAAGGGAGGCTTTGAGGAGCTCGTGGCGCAGATCGCGAAGGGTGTCACGAAAGAGGAGTCGAAGAGTGGCGTCCCCATGCCAGCGAAGGGCGGGTCGAGTATCTCCGATGATGATGTGAAGGCCGTGGCCGCCTATGTCTATTCCCTGAGCCATGCCAAGTGAGCTGACTCAGGTGTGCTACAAGTGACGGTATGCCAGGAGAGCCGGCCCCCTGCGGGGTCGGCTCTTCTTTCTCGCAAGACGCGCAGGTTATCGCCTACAGGATCCTGGGATCTGGCGCATGGATGTCGGTCAAGTGCTTTGGTCGCATATGGTTGCATTGCTGCGTCTCGACTGGCACTCGTGTTGCACATGTAGGAGTTCGTTCCGCATCGGTGCTCGCTCCGATGCTACCTGCGCAGGGAGGACCCGTGAATACCAAGGGCTTCACACTGATTGAATTGCTGATCGTGGTGGTCATTATCGGGATCCTGGCCGCGATCGCTATTCCCAAGTTTGCCAACACCAAGGAAAAAGCGGTGCTGGCGTCGATGAAGTCAGACCTGCGGAACCTGATCACCGCGCAGGAGGCCTTCTTTTTCGACAACACCGACTACGCGGGCGCCGTCACCGTCGGTGCGCCGGTCAATGCAACAGGTGGCGCCGGCTCGGCGACATTTGCTCCCTCGACCGGGAACGTCCTGACGCTGACCTACATCTCAGCCACCGGCTATAACGCCACCATCACCAATCCGGTGCTGGTCAACGCGCTCACCACGTGCGGCATGTTCGTTGGCCCGGCGGGTAACTCCCCGAACGCCGCGGTCCCCAACGAGACGGTCGTGGGCTGCTGGTAGGCCACGCAGGCAAGGCAGGGAATTCCCGCGGGCGGTGCCACTAGGCGCCGCCCGCGAGCCGTTCAGGGAAACTCGCTGCTTGAATCGCCCTCTGCAGCAGCCCATCTTTGTCCCCCGCCATGATCAAGGTTACTGCCGTCTCGCCGGAGTCCCTGGGTTCGGAGCTGGGCCTCACGGCCGGCACCGAGCTGTTGAGCGTCAACGGTCGGCCGGTCGAGGACTTTCTGGATTGGGAATTCCTCACGGCGGACGAGCAGTTCCTGCTCCATGTTCGCCAACCCGGCGGAGAGGAAATCGAGTACGACATCGAGCGTCCGGAAGCGCTCCCGATGGGGGTTCAGGTCGAGCCACCCCGCATCCGCCGGTGCGCCAATCGGTGCGATTTCTGCTTTGTGGACGGCTTGCCGGAAGGCCTGCGCGAAGCGCTTTACATCCGGGACGATGACTACCGGCTCTCCTTCAAGTACGGCAATTTCGCGACGCTGACCAATCTGAAGCCGTGGGATGTGGCACGGATCATCGAGTATCGCCTCTCCCCGCTCTACGTCTCGGTGCATGCCACTGATCCTGCCATCCGCCGGTGGCTGCTGCGGAATCCGCTCGCGCCGGATGTGCTCGAGCAGCTGCGGCTGTTCGCCAGCCATGGTCTGCAGTTCCACACCCAGGTCGTGATGTCGCCCGGTGTGAATGATGGTGCGGTGCTCGAACAGACCCTCAGCGATCTCTACGCGTTCGGCGCCGCGGTGCTCAACGCCTCCGTCGTGCCCGTGGGGCTGACCACGTTCAGCAAGCATCATCTTGTGCGCGAACCCACCCAGGACGAATGCCGGGCCAGCCTGGGACAGATCGAGCGATGGGCCGGGCGGGCCCGGGTGGAACGGGGGAAGACCTGGGCATTCGGCGCCGACGAGCTGTATCTGCGAGCGGATCTCGCGCTGCCGCCCGCTGCAGCATACGATGGCTTTGAACAGGTGGAGAACGGCATCGGGGCCGTGCGCTACCTCCAGCAGCGGATCGCCGAAGATCAGGACTCGCTAGCGGACTGGCGCGGGCGTCGGGTCGGCGTGGCCACCGGACCGTCGATGGCGGCGTTGATGCCGCAGGTGCTCGCCCCGCTCGCGGAAGCCACCGGCGCCCGCTTCGAACTGCTCCCCCTCACCAATACGCTGTTCGGTCCGACCGTTACCTGCGCCGGCCTGCTCCCTGGCCGGGCGTTTCGGGATGCGCTCGCGAGCCGTGCGGACCTCGACCTCGTGCTGATTCCGGCCGAGTCTCTCAATGACGATGGACTATTCATGGACGACATGACGCTGGTTGATCTACAGGGGAGTGTGCCCACCCGGGTCCGCCCCTCGTATTGCTTCACCGACGCGCTCGAGACGCCACTCCTCCCGTGAGCCAGCCCACCGTCGCGATCGTTGGGCGGCCCAACGTCGGCAAGTCCACGCTGTTCAACCGGCTCCTGGGCGGTCGCGATGCGATCGTCTCGGACGAGGCGGGTACGACACGCGACCGCCACTTCGGCGAGGCCGAATGGGGCGGGCGCCATTTCTGGCTGGTGGACACCGGGGGGCTGATGCCCGGCTCGACGAATTCCATGGACATCGCCGTCCGCATGCAGGTGGAGCTTGCCGTAGAGCAGGCCGACCTGGTGATTTTCATGGTGGACGGGAAAGAAGGGCCCAACCCGGTCGACAAGGAGATCGCCTCGCAGCTGCGGAAGACGTCGCGGCCGGTCATTCTGGTGGTGAACAAGCTCGACGACCTGCCGCGCAGCTCCGCCCAATACAGCTTCTACGACCTCGGCCTGGGTGACCCGGTCCCGATGTCGGCCGCCATCGGCAAGGCGAGCGGCGACCTGCTGGACATCGTGATCGATCGGCTTCCACCGCGCACCGACGACGAGCACCCCGAGGCAGTGCAGGTAGCGGTGGTCGGCCGGCCTAACGCGGGGAAGTCATCGCTCATCAATTTTCTCCTGGGTGAGGAGCGGCTGGTTGTTTCGCCGGAGCCGGGGACAACACGGGATGCGATCGACACCCCCTTGCGGTATCACGGCAAAACACTCAACTTCATAGATACAGCGGGGTTACGCCGCAGAGCTAAAGTACAAGATGACATCGAGTTCTACTCCACCCTGAGGACCCACCGGGCGGTGGAAAAGGCCGATGTCTGTGTGCTGGTGGTCGATGCCAAGCTGGGCCTGCATACCCAGGACCTGCGGATCGCCACCGAGGCATGGGACCGTGGCGCCGGGTTGATCATCGCGGTCAACAAGTGGGACCTCATTCCGGAGAAGGACGCCAACACCGCCAAACGGGGCCAGGACCTGCTGGCCGAGAAGGCCCCATTCCTCCGGTACGTCCCGTTCCTCTATGTCTCCGCCACTCAGGGGCAGCGGGTCAGCCGGCTCCCGGAGCTGATTCTGGAGGTGGCCGCCGCCCGGGATCATCGGGTCCCGACGGCGGAGGTCAATCGAGTGCTGGAGGATCTGCTGGCGCGCAATGCACCACCGCAGCAGCAGGGCGACGCCGTGAAGCTGCTCTATGCTTCACAGATCGGCACGCGGCCGCCGACCATCGCCATCGTAAGCAACCGGCCCGACGACGTGCCGGAGGCCTACCAGCGGTACCTGCACCACGGCTTCCGGTCGGCGTGGGCATTCAGCGGGGCACCGCTGCGGCTCCGGTTCACGGCGCGCGGGGCGCGAAAGCACAAGCGGCCTGATGACGGACGCCTGATCCGGGGAAAGGCGGCCGGAGCAGAAGAGCCAGAAGAGGAATGATGAGCGTGGTCGCGTGGCTGTTGGCTTCCTACCTGCTTGGTGCAATCCCCACCAGTTACCTGGTAGGCAGGGTGTTCCGCGACATCGACCTCAGGGAACATGGCAGCCGGAATCTGGGTGCGACCAACCTGTACCGTGTGATGGGCTGGAAATTCGCCATCCCCGTGGGACTCTTTGACGTCCTCAAGGGAGCGCTTCCGGTGCTTCTGTTTGGTCCGGCCACCACGGCGGTACCGTAC
>JANOFA010000140.1:0-5772 GCA_031413355.1 Gemmatimonadota bacterium
GAGGAACACCCGCCACGGGTCGCTGGCCAGCAGGAAGATCTCCAGCCCGATGGCCCACTGCAGCGCGTTCACGAAGTTCTTGTCGCGGTACTTGAACGGCAGCACGCCGCACCCCGCGTCGCACTCGATATCCATCACGACGAACTTCTTCGGGCTGGCCAGCCCGGAGTTGCGGTGCTGGGCCATCGCGTCGCCCGAGGCGGTCACCGTCTGGCCGAACAGGATCTGTCCCACGTCGCAGCTCGCGTTCGGCGTGCGGTTGATCGCCTCCGCGATCCGCGCCGCGGCGGAGGAGAACTTGCGGTCTCCCTCGGTGCCGTAGCTGTGGAACTGGATGTGGGTCAGGTGGATCGGCAACCCCTCCGAAGCGCGGATAGTGCCCAGGGTCGACTCGACATTGCCGGGCAGGCCGAGGTTGCTGCTGTGCACATGCAGCGGATGGGGCACGCCCAGCTCGTGAACCGCCCGGCTCAATACCCGCAGGATGTCGCGCGGTGTCACCCCGTAGAACTGATGCTTCTCGTCGAGATCCAGCATCCGCTGGTTGAACTTGAAGGCGGAGATACCGCCCGGGTTCACTACCTTGACGCCGATGCAGCGGGTGGCGTTGAGGGTCCATCCCACGTAATCGTTAATCAGCTTCTGATCCTCCCCCGCCGCCATCAGCCGGAGCAGGAAATCATCGCTGCCGAGCATGACGTAGCCGCCCTTGTCGACCATCGGCGTGTCGCCCATCTCCATGTGCGCCTGGCGGGCGTTGACCGGCAGCACCGCCGGCTCGAAGCAGGCGGTATACCCCATCTCGGCGTAGCGATAGCCGGTGGCGAGCGTGCCCGGCGCGGCGTGGCCGCAGGAGGACCGCGTCAGGTCGGTGCGACGCACCAGGTCGGCACGATGATCCTCGGGCAGCATCTGGCGGGCGATGTTGAGCTTGCCACCGCCGATGTGGGTGTGCATGTCGATCGCGCCGGCCATAACGATCCGGCCGGAGAGATCGTATTCGCGGTCAATCCGCTCGTCGGCGGCGGGCGGAGCGACGATCCGGCCATCCCGCACGTAGATGTCGCGCACCACGCCGTCGACGCCATGCGCCGGATCGTGGACCCGTCCGCCCTTGAGCCGCAGCAGCATCGGTCAGCGCTCCTGGAGGGCGAGCTCGACAGCGGTCAGCACCGTCGCGACGCTCGGCAGTGAGGAGGCGCGCAGCTGCCCGAGCGGCAGGGCGACCACCCGGTCGGTACGGAAGAGATGGCCGGCGTGATCCACTCCGGGAGTGCCGACGGGAATGAAGACCGCCGGTTCACGCGCGAAGGTCATCCCTGGCCGGCCCAGCACGACGGTCGGCACGGCGGTGGCGGGCGGCGTCCGGGCGGCGTTGAAGCTGCTGATCCAGAAGAGCAGGTCGGTCTCGCCCCGCTCGAGCAGGCGTTCGGTGGCGTACTGCTGCGCGTCGTGGTCCGGCTGCCCCTGCCCGAAGGAGGTGCGGTTGCCGAACCCGGTCTGCCAGAGGAAGACGCTCTCGGCGGTGAGGTCACCGTCGCTGCCACCCAGCGGCAGGCCCGCGAAGCGGGTGGTGCGGTTCAGGTCCTTCACCATCTCGCACAGGGCCTGGACCGTGAGCTCCGCGTGGGGGAAGTCGAAATCCGGTACCGCCCAGGTAATCACGCCGTACTTCGCCGCCTGCATCCGCGTGGCGAGCTGCTGCCAGACACTCATTGGCGCGCCAGCCGCTTCCGTCGCCATCAGCGATCTTCCGGCGATCAGGGCCCGCAACACGCCGAACGCCACGCTCAGTCGAGTGACGTCACAGGCGATTGTCCTCGACGGTCCCGGCAGCGTCACGCCACTCGGTGCCTTCCCGCCGAGGAAGAGCACCTCGCACTGACGGCCCTCGCCGAACAGCGTCTCCTGGTTGACGATGCAGCGTTCGAAAAACCGGGGGAACCGGCTCACGATGTCGCCGCCGGCCACGATCAGGAGGTCGGCGCGGTTGCGGATTTCGGAGAGCGTGGTCGTGATCCAGCCGCTGTCCTGCATCGTCAGGACGTTGCGCATGACAGCGGCGGAGTTCATGTGGTCGAGGATCGCGCCGCAGCGATCGGCGAGGCGTGCCGCGGCGCGGGCACCATCCACGTCAGTGGCGAGGCCGCCGAGCAGCGGCTGGCGGGCGGTGCGGAGCAGTCGCGCCGCCTCCGCGGTTGCGGCGGCGAGCGTGGCCGGCTTTCCCCCGATTCGGGGCTCGCCGCCGGCCGCGGCGCCGAAGCCCACGCGTGCCAGAGGGCAGCCATTGGTTCGCACCGAAATCGCGGCACCCGTCACGTCCACGATGAGATCGTCACAGATCAGTCCGCAGAAGGGACAGGAGACGTCGGGGACTTGGGGTGAAGGCGTGGATGGGGCAGGCATGGTCAGCGGAACATTATAGCGGCTAAGATGTGGCAATGCATAATCACTGCGCGAGCCTGGCCGGATCATGAATACCGAGAGCGGCTGCTACCTGGTCGCGGCGGTTTCCGGCCGGGCCCTGGCCCAGTCGGCCGCTCGGGGCGGGCACCGGGTCACCGTGCTGGACTACTTCGCCGATCAGGATACCGGTTCAGCGGCAGAGGCATGTCGCTGCGTCGCGGCGCCGCACGCCCTCCGCTTCGATCGCCGGGCCCTCCTCGCAGCCGCGGCAGAGCTCGCCCCCGCGGCAGAGTCGGCAGGGCTGGTGTACGGTTCCGGGTTCGAAGGGCGGACGGCACTGCTCGGTCGTCTCGCCGAGGGTCGCCGACTCTGCGGCAACACGGCAGAGGTGGTGGCGGCGATCAGGGATCCTCGGCAGTTCTTCCCACTGCTCCAGCGGTTGGGGATTTCTCACCCTGAAGCGCGGTTCCAGGCTCCGCCGGATCCCGCCGGGTGGCTGGTCAAGCATCCCGGTGGGGCGGGTGGGGCGCAGGTCCGTCACGCAAGCCAACGCCCCGCCCGCGGAAGTTCCTACTATCAGCGTTTCGAAGCGGGCCGTACCCTCTCGGTGCTCCTCCTGGCCGACGGGCAGCGCGCCCTGGTGCTTGGATACAACGAGCAGTGGACGACGCCAGCCTGGCTTGGCACACCGTTTCTATTCGGTGGGGCCGTCAGCCACGTTGCGCTCCCACCGGAGCTCACTGACGCCATCGAGGACCGCCTCCAGGCACTCGTCGCCGCGACCGGGTTGGTGGGCCTCAACGGGGTGGACTTCATCCTGCGCGAGTCCGAATGGCTGGTGCTTGAAGTCAATCCACGCCCCACCGCCACCGTCGAGCTGTATGATCCCGACTATGCCAGCGGCCTCTTCGATGCGCACCTCCGCGCCTGCGCTGGAGATCTGCTTCAGGTTGCCGCTTCGCCAGGTGCCGCTCGCGCCATGGCCGTCGTGATCGCCACCGCCGGAGGGACTCTTCCCGGCGAGTTCGGCTTCCCCGTCTGGTGTCGCGATCTTCCGGGACCCGGCACACACTTCGCCACCGGCGATCCCATTTGTACCGTGCATGCCGACGCGCCCGATGCCGCGGGTGCGATGGCAATGGTCCGGACCCGGCAGGCCTCACTTGAGCAGACGCTGCTCCTCACCACCGTGGGACCCGGCGGTTCATGAAGCTCTTCGTCTGCGAATTCGTGACGGGAGGCGGGATGACCGGCGGGCCCCTCCCCGCCAGTCTCACGCGGGAGGCGGATCTCATTCTGCAAACGCTGCTCACAGAGCTGTCAGAGGTGCCCGGTGTGGAACTGCTGACCAGTCGGGATCAGCGCCTTCCCCCTGTTCCAGGGATCGCGACGCTCGTCCCGCGGACCGGCGAGTCGTTTCTCTCGCTGTATCATCGCGGTCTCGATCTGGCGGATGCTGCCTGGCCGACCGCCCCCGAATCTGGCGGCGCCTTGCTGCAGCTGGCAGTCGTCACCACCGAACGTGGTCGCCTGCTGCTCGGCTGTCGCCCGGAGGCGGTCGCCCTGACCACCAGCAAGCGCGCGACGGTGGCGCACCTGGAACGCGCCGGCATTCCTGCCGTGCCGACTGCGAGCACCGTCGCGGAGATCGCCGAGCGTCCGGGGCGCTGGGTGCTCAAGCCGGACGACGGCGCTGGTTGCGAGGAGACGATCGTCCTCAAGAGCTGGCAGGCGGCGCGCGTATCGCTGGCGCGGAGGCCAGCGGACCGGTTCATCGCCCAGCCCTGGCTCGACGGCGACGCGCTGAGTCTCTCCCTGCTCTGTCGCGATGGAGAAGCGCGGCTGCTATCGGTCAACCGTCAGCGGATGGAGCGGGACGGCGGTCGTCTCCGCCTGGCTGGCCTGGAGGTCAATGCACTCCCTGATCACGACGGGCAGTTCCAGCTGCTGGCCCAGCGCATCGCGCGGGCGCTGCCGTCGCTCTGGGGCTACGTCGGCGTCGATCTCATCAACACCTCCGCCGGTCCGGTGGTGCTGGAGATCAACCCTCGCCTGACCACGTCGTACTGCGGGCTCGGTCAGGCGCTCGGGATCAATGTGGCCCAGCTGGTGCTGGATCTGCTCCATGCCGGTCCCGGAACGGAACCCGAGATTGCGACCCGGGGTGCGCCCGTCACGCTTGTGCTGGAGGTGGTGTGTGACGGGTGAACCGGTGATTGGCTGGGACCTGGGTGGCGCCCACCTGAAAGCTGCGCGACTCGATGCGCAGGGCCGCATCGGACCGGTGGTCCAGGTGGCCTGCCCGCTTTGGCAGGGAATGGAACAGCTGGAGGATGCGTTAGGCACCGTGCTGAGTCAGGTTGGAGCGGCCCGGACGCACGCCGTCACGATGACCGGAGAAATGGTCGACCTCTTTCCCGACCGTGCTGCGGGCGTCACCCGCCTCGCCGCCGCCATGCATGACTGGTTGTCGCCGGCTGAGCTCCATTTCTATGCCGGCGACGCCGGATTCCTCCCCGCCGATCACGTCGCCGGGCACACCGCGGAACTGGCCTCGGCCAACTGGCTCGCCAGCGCGACCTGTGTGGCGGCCCAGCTCCCCGGCGCGCTGTTCATTGATGTCGGGAGCACGACCGTCGATCTCGTCCCGATCGTGGCGGGAAAAGTCGTGGCCCGCGGACGGAACGACTATGAACGGCTGGTCGCAGGGGAGCTGCTCTACACCGGCGTGGTACGCACCCCGCTCATGGCGCTCGCTCCCGCGGTGCCTTTCGAAGGCGAATCGGTACCGCTGATGGCCGAGTTTTTCGCGACCACCGGCGATGTGTATCGGCTCACGGAACAGCTGGCGGAAGGCGCGGATCTGCATCCGGCGGCGGATGGTGGCGAGAAATCGGTCGCGGGAAGCGCCTGTCGCCTGGCCCGGATGATCGGGCGAGATGCCGATTCGGCGCCGCTGGACGCCTGGCGGGCGCTCGCCGCCTGGTTCGGTGCGCTGCAACTGCGTCGGGTGGAGGAGGCGTGCGATCGATTGCGCGCCGTCCACGCCCTGTCTGACGCAACGCCCGTCGTCCTCGCTGGGGTTGGCCGGTTTCTCGCCCGGGATGTCGCCACACGCCGCGGGTGGGCCTGTCTCGATTTCGCCGAGCTTCTCTCCGCCGAATCCGGCAGCATCGGAGGTGCCTCGGACTGCGCCCCTGCGGTGGCGGTCGCCTGGCTGCTGCAACGGTCGCGGCTGACAGCGTAGAAGTCCTCTATCCACGAGGAGTGACTCATCCCCCGATCCTCTCTCCACAGTCGTGGTGAGGCGGAGCGCCTCACCCCCTGTCCCCCTCTCCCTGACAAGGGACAGGGGGGTGAGGGCGC
>JANOFA010000141.1:0-1546 GCA_031413355.1 Gemmatimonadota bacterium
CAATTCGCGTGTAGCGTTTCGGGAGAGGCGCGAGCGGCCTCGGTGCGCTGGAGTCAATCGCCCAGGAGAGAGCACCTCGGTAGCGGGCAGTACGGTGCGGAGGGTCAGCCAGTCGAGCTGCCGGGCTTCGTCCAGCGGCGCCACAAAGCGAGCGGGCGACACCAGCACATCGTTCAGGCCCCACGACAGGTCCGACCGCGAACCGATGGCGAGGCCGACCGGGTACTGATCCAGATATGCCTGGACCCGAACACGCTGTCGCTTGGCGACCCACTCACTACCGCTCACGCATGCCCCAGCGTCGCGATGAGCGTGTCCACGCTGCAGCGATCGATCCGCTGCCACCTTGCTCGGTCCTACAATACCTCTCTCGGCACCACCCGACGCGTCCACGCTCTCAACCTTTTCTTCACCCCGGCCTCGGCGTCGGGGTTGAAATCCCGGGTCGTCTCCCACGCATTTTCCGGCCGGAACTCCACCTCCATCCCCGCCAGCACTCCCGCCGCAATCGAATCCGAACGGATGACCGTGATGCATTCCGTATTCAGGTTGGCGCTCCGCGGATCAAGGTTGAAGGTGCCGATGACGGTGATGTGCCCGTCGATCACCATGCTCTTGGCGTGCAGCCCGAAGATCGGCGGGTGCGCCAGCGCCCCGACCACCGCCCCCGTCATGATCGTGGTGCGCTCCGCCGCATCGGGACGGAACTCAAAGAGCCGGACACCAGTCGTGAGCAGCGCCGCCCTGTCCCGCTGATAGCCGCTGAAGGCTTCGAGATTGTCAGTCGAGGCGAGACTGTTGGTCAGGATCCGCACCTCGACCCCGCGCTTCACCGCATCGCGAAAGACCGATCGTCCCAGCTCGGTGGTGACGAGATAGGGCGACTGGATGGCAATCGAGCGGCGGGCCTGCCGCACCAGCTCGAGCAGGGTGTCGAGCGTGACGCCGCCACCACCCAGCCCGTGCGTGCCATCGTTCTTCCCCGGCACATCGGAGATGTAGCTCACGCTGTCGAGCCACTGCAGTCTGCCCGAGGCCTGGATCGCGTCAAAGGCGACGGGGATGCTGGCGACCTGCGCCCGCACCTGCGGCCAGTAGTTGGCGGGATCGCAGGCGTACCGGTGCAGCCTGGCGATGCGGGCGGCGGTGGCGCTGTCGGGCGGCGCGGCGTCCGAGAGTTCACTGATCGGGCGGCTCCGCGGATCACTCCAGAACTGCTCGAAGACGCGCCCGACCTGGCTCGCGACCCCGCCAAGGAGGAGCACGTCGCGGTCGCGGAAGTTGTACTCGTGGTCGTAGTCGAAATACTCGTCGGCGATATTCCGGCCGCCAGTGATGACGATCCGGCCATCGACGGTGAAGGTCTTGTTGTGCATCCGCTGGTTGATGCCGCGGAAGTCGGTGACGGTATTGAACAGCTTCGCCGGCAACCGCTTGCCGATGTTGATGTTGGGGTTGTAGATCCGGATCTCGAGATTGGGATGGGCATCGAGCGCCAGCAGCTCCGCCGCGTCGGCCTCCAGCAGCAGGTCGTCGACCTGCACCC
>JANOFA010000142.1:0-9666 GCA_031413355.1 Gemmatimonadota bacterium
ATCACCGGGCACTCGCCTATCCCCACCTCGCCCAGCACCTGATCCACCACCAGCATCTGCTCTTCCCACATCGGGTGGCTGGCGTCGACCACATGCAGCAGGACATCCGCCTCGCGGACTTCTTCCAGGGTGGCGCGGAAACTGGCCACCAGATGGTGCGGCAGCTTCCGGATGAACCCCACCGTGTCCGACACCCGGGCGCGGCAGCCTTCGCCGAGGTCGATCTCGCGGGTGAGCGTATCCAGCGTGGCGAACAAACGGTCTTCGACGAAGATGTCGTGCTCGCCTGACAACATTCTGAGCAGGCTCGACTTGCCGGCGTTGGTGTAACCCACCAGCGCCGCGTTCAGCATCGGCGAACGTCCAGCCCGCAACACGGTGCGATGCCGCTCCCATTCGACCAGCTTCGCGCGCAGCAGCTGGATCTTCTTGCGGATCATCCGTCGATCGGTCTCGAGCTGGGTTTCGCCCGGCCCGCGCAGGCCGATACCGCCACGGATGCGCGAGAGGTGGGTCCACATCCGGGCCAGCCGCGGCAGCATGTAACGCAGCTGCGCCAGCTCGACCTGCAGCTTGGCCTCATGGGTGCGGGCCCGGGTGGAGAAGATGTCGAGAATGAGCTCGGCGCGGTCCATGACCCGGACCTTGAGTTCCTTCTCGAGGTTGGCCCCCTGATTGGGCGTCAGCTCCTCGTCGAACAGCACGAGCGTCCCCCGCTCCGCCTCCAGCATGACCTTGAGCTCAGCGACCTTGCCTTCGCCGATCAGGGTGGCGGGATTGGGCGATGCGATCTGCTGCGACAGCCGGCCGACGACATGTGCACCGGCGGTGTCCGCCAGGCGCGCCAACTCGTCGAGATGATCCTGCAGGTGTTCGACATCCGCACTGCCCTTGCGGGGCGCGCCCACGATGATGGCGCGCTCCTCGGGAGGCTCGATGGAGATGAGGTCGCGAATAGGTGGCGTTCCCCTACGGCTTGAGCAGGGGCACGCTCCCCTGACCGGAGAATGGCACGTCGAGCGAGACGTTCGCGGGCGTCTTGACGGTGAACTTGCCGTTGATCCCGTAGTTCACCGCACCGTAACTGAGAATCGACCGGGCGGCGCTGGCGACCCCACTCCACTGGAAGGTGAGGGGGACGGTGACCAGCGTCGTGTCCTTGCCCACCAGCGAAAACGGATTGAGCAGGTTCACATCACCGAAGTGAGTCCCCTCGATATCGAGTGCCGCGGTCAGGCCGGTGCCCGGCAGTGTGAAGTTGTTGGGATTGTGGAACGCGAGGGCGACATCGAGCGTCCCGCCTGCCAGCCCGATATTCCGGACCGCCAGATGGTGCAGCCGGACATCGGGCTGGATCAGGCTCGCCGGGTTGACCCCACCAGGGCCACAGGCGGCGAGCAGGAGCATCGGAAGGAGGAGGAGTTTTCTCATGGCTGGAATATAGGGGAATGGGTGGGTGGAGGATCTATTCGACCGTCTTCTGAGCGGCCCACCAGGCCATCCGCTCCCGGATCCGCTTCTCGAAGCCCATCTCGCCGGGCTCGAAATAGACCTCGTCGCGCAGTCGCTCCGGCAGGTAGTCCTGCGGCTGGTATCCAGTGGGGGAGTCGTGGGCATAACGATAGCCGGCGCCGTACCCCAGGTCCTTCATGAGCGCGGTCGGCGCATTGCGGATGTGCAGTGGCACCGGCTCGGCCGGCGTCCGCCGGGCCGCGTCCATTGCCGCGTCCAGAGCCACCTTGGTCCGGTTGGACTTTGGCGCCGTCGCCAGATAGATCGTCATTTCCGCCAGCGGCAGGTACCCTTCCGGGGCTCCCAGCATCTGAAAGGCATCGCGGGCGGCGATCGCGAGCTTCAACGCCTCGGGATCAGCCAGTCCGATGTCTTCCGCCGCCATCGCGATCGCCCGGCGGAAGAGCGTCATCGGATCCTCCCCGCCCTCCAGCATCCGTGCCATCCAGTAGAGCGCGCCCTGCGGATCGCTGCCGCGAAGCGACTTGTGGTAGGCTGACAGCAGATTGAAGTGCCCTTCCCCGCTCTTGTCATAGGCCGCCACCCGCCGCGCCAGCGAGCCGATGATGCCCTCGATTGAGAGGTGGCCACCGGGCCCGACCTGCCGTGCGGCATTCTCCAGCACGGTGAGCGCCCGGCGTGCATCGCCGTCGGACTGCTCTGCCAGAAGTTCGAGTGCGCCCGGCTCGGCCGTCAGCTCCAGGTGACCCAGCCCGCGATCCGCCTCGGTGAGCGCCCGCTGCAGCAGCTGCAGCAACAGCTCGGTGGTGAGCGGCTGGAGCACATACACCTGGCAGCGGGACAGCAGCGCCCCATTCAGCTCGAAGCTCGGATTCTCCGTGGTCGCGCCGATGAGGGTGACGGTGCCGCGTTCGACATGGGGAAGGAAGGCATCCTGCTGTGCCCGGTTGAAGCGGTGGATCTCATCGCAGAACAGCACTGTGGCGCGGCCGAGCACGCGGCGATGCTCCGCCTCCCGGACAATCTCCCTGACCCGGGCGACCCCATCCAGAACCGCCGAAAGCTCGACGAACTCGCGCGAGGTATGCTGGGCGATCAGGCGGGCGATCGTGGTCTTCCCGGTGCCGGGAGGACCCCACAGGATGCAGCTGCCGACATCGCCCCGGCGAATGGCGTCACCCAGCGGGCGCCCCGGCGCCAGCAGCGTGGCCTGGCCGAGACACTCCTCGATGGTGCGCGGCCGCATCCGCGCCGCGAGCGGCTCCGGCATGGGGAAGAGAGATGGCTCCACCATCACGCCAGTCCGACCGACTCGATCAGCACCTGCGCGAGGAAGAACGCGGCCGCCCCGCTGAAGAACGCGAGTGGTGCCCGCCAGCCGCGTCTGGCCTGGAATTCGGGGACCAGATTCGACGCCGCGACGTAGAGCGTGACGCCGGCGGAGATCGCGAGCCCGTGATTCACCAGTGGCTGGCTGACTTCGGTCAGCAGAACCCCGACGATCGTCGCGAGACCGAGCAGCGCGGCGGCTCCGAGCGCCCGGCCGCGGCCGTGCCCTCCCGCGAGCATGACGCTCGCCATGGTCACACCCTCGGGGAGCTTGTGCAGCAGGACGGCAACGAAGAGGAGCAGGCCGAGGTGGGGTGAAACCTGAAAGCCGCTGGCGATCGCGACACCGTCGAAGAAGGTATGCAGCAGCAGCCCGATGAGTGCGCTGAGTCCCTGGCGGCGACTGACCTTGTGGGTCTCTTCCCCGAAATGGAAGTGGGGCACCAGGACGTGCTGGGCCAGGTGCACGGCGAGATAGCCCAGCAGAATGAAGATCGGCGCATCATCCCGGCGGGCGAGGGCCTCGGGCGCCACCTCGAGCAGGGTAACGGCGATCATGAAGCCGGCGCCGAAGGCGAGGAAGAGCTCGATGACCGCGAGACTGCGGCGCTCGTGGCGCACCACCGCCCAGCCACCCAGCAGGTTGCCGCATGCGGCCACCAGCGCGAAGACCAGCGCGCTCATGGCATGGCGCGCGCGCGCGCGAGCAGGGTTTCCCGCGAATTCAGCGTTGGATCATCGACCACCATGGCAAGCAGCCGGTCCAGCACAGCACCCATCTGCGGGCCCGGCGGCAGACCGAGCGTCCGCAGGTCGGTCCCCGAGATCGCGAGTTGCTTGCGGCTGAGCGCCTCGCCCCGTTCCCGGATGCCACGCATCACCGGCTCCCAGTTCGGCGCTGAACCGTGGCGCAGCCACCAGAGCGCCGTCATGTCCTCGGCGGCCTCTCCGACCGCGGCCATCCAGCGCCGGACCGCCACCGGTGATATCCCCTCGGGCTCCGGCGGCCCCATGACCACGGCGGTCGCCCGCGCGATCTCCGCATTCGACGCCTTGAGCCGAACCAGGACCGCGACCGGGTCGAGGCAGAAGAGAGTGGAGAGCAGCACGGGATCACGCGGCTGGTCACCGCCGGTCTCGCTGACGACAGGGGGCATGGCCGCGGCACGATCCGCCAGCCGGCCCACGTACTGG
The DNA here is from genome assembly GCA_031413355.1 of Gemmatimonadota bacterium. Taxonomy (GTDB): domain Bacteria; phylum Gemmatimonadota; class Gemmatimonadetes; order Gemmatimonadales; family GWC2-71-9; genus JADJOM01. Next base: position 3,997 of record JANOFA010000142.1, read on the forward strand.
TGCCGCTGCACCAGTGACGAGCCGGTGGGCGAGACTTCCGGCGTCATCTGCCTCGGCCCGTCGGCGAGCAGCTCGGGAATCCAGGCATGGGCGGCCCCGCTCGAGCGCCACAGCTCGATCATCTGCGACAGCGAGCGAGCGGTGCGCAACCCCTTGTACCACTCCTCCCGCACCCGCTCGGCGGAGAGCCGGGGCAGGCCGTCGGCGCAGGCCAGCATCGCCGTCCAGGTCGGCGGATCGATGGCAAAGCCGAATCGGCCGGCGAACCGGATGCCACGCAGGATCCGCAGGTAGTCCTCGCGGAAACGGGACTCGGGTGCTCCAACCGCCCGGATCAGCTTGCGCTGCAGGTCCGCCGCACCGTTGAACGGGTCGCGCCACTCATGCCGCAGCGGATGATGCGCGATCGCATTGATGGTGAAATCGCGCCGGGCAAGATCGTCCTCGAGCGACACGCCGAACTCCACGACTGCATGACGCCCATCGGTGCTGACATCGCGCCGGAAGGTGGTCACCTCGTGATGCCGCCTGCGGGTCCGGACCCCTACCGTGCCGAACTGTACTCCCACCAGCACCGTGTGCTTGAACAGTCGCTGTACCACCTCCGGCGTCGCCGACGTGGCAATGTCGTAGTCGGTGTTGGCCTCCCCCAGCAGGGTGTCGCGGATGGCGCCGCCGACACACCACGCCTCATGCCCCGCCTCTTCCAGCGTGCGCGCGATCTCGAGGACATCCTCGGGGATATCGAGCCGCGACGGGAAACTCATGCCCCGTACCTGACGCCGGCCGAGAGCGCAATCGTCAGCTCCATGCAGGCCTGACCTGATGTGCGTGGACCGGCGGGGGTGACACCATCGCGTACCAGCCCGGCGCCCCCGCCGGAAAAGGCGTAGACCGGCGTCACCAGACCGCGGGGACAGCGGCTGGCAAGCACCACCGGCTTGCCGTCGGCGAGCCAGCGCTGAATTGCGGGAACGGCGCCGGGTGGCAGATTCCCGCTGCCGAAGGCGCCGATCACGACGCCATCGTGAGTGGCGCGTGCCAGCTCGAGCAGGTGACCGGTGTCTCCGATCACCATGGGGACATGGGCGACCCTGGCGCCGAGACCAGGCGGGCAGAGAGCCGCGGCTACGACCGTCGGTGGCCCGGCAAACTCCACCTGTCCGTCATGGATCCTGCCGATGGGTGCCGCATGCGGGGCGGCGAATGCCGCGAGCGCGGTCGCTTCCACCTTCACCGCCTGATGGCCCGCCAGGATCTCGCCATTGAAGACCACCATGGTTCCGCGGCCGCGGCTCAACGGACTCGCGGCCACCCGGGCAGCATCGGTCAGGTTCCGCGGGCCATCCCAGCCGGTGTCACCCGACGTGCGCATGGCGCCGGTGACAACCACCGGCACCGCCGGGTCAAGCGTGCGCGAGAGCAGGTAGGCGGTCTCTTCCAGTGTGTCGGTCCCGTGCGTGATGACGATGCCATCGGGGGCGGCGGCGAGTCCCTCACCCCGCTGCAGCGCGGCGACCCGGTCCCGCAGCGCCCAGAGCTTGTCGAGGCCGAGGTGACAGGCCGGGAAGCGGCCCCAATCCTCGATGACAAACGGCCCGACCGTGGCCAGCTCCGGTGCGAATGCCACCAGCGCAGCGCCGCCGTGGGTGGGCACGTTGCCTCCGGCGCGCTCGTCGCGCTGCATGGAAATCGTGCCGCCGGTGAAGAGGAGGTGGAGCATCAGGCGATTGGGCGATTGGGCGATTTGACGATTCGGCGATTCGGCGATTTGAAGATTAGGCGATTATCGGTCTCGGCGATGGGGCAGATGGGCACCCTCACATGCGTACCCCAATCGGCCAATCGCCCAATCGCCCAATCGCCCGTCATCCGCACAGCACGCTCCCGCCATTCACATTGAGCACTTCGCCGGTGATGTGGCGGGCGAGGTCGCTGCACAGGAAGACGATCGGCCCGGCGATATCATCCGCCGACGCGACGCGGCCCAGCGGAATCGTGGCGGCGATGCGCTCCCGGCCACCGTCGCTGAAGGCCTCGTCGCACATCTCGGTCTCGACCCAGCCCGGCGCCACACAGTTGACCGTGATCCCCGGCGCGCACTCGATGCAGAGCGACTTCACCAGCGACATCATCGCGCCCTTGGTGGCGGCGTAGTCGGCGTGAAACGCCTCTCCCCGCTGCCCCGCGGTGCTGCCGACCAGCACAATCGCTCCAGCCGGTTTCATGTGACGAAGCGCAGCACGGGTCGTGAAAAAGATGGCGTCGAGATTTGCCTGCATGGTGCCGCGCCAGCGTTCGATGGCCATGGTACGGAGAGCGACATCCTCCGTCGGCCAGATGCCGGCATTGCCGACAAAGGCATCGAGCGGTCCCAGTGCGTCGGTGGCACTCGCGAACAGGCGGTCGACCACAACAGGATCACCCAGCTCACCGGCACCGACCCACGCCCTCCGCCCGAGGCGGCGCACCTCGGCGGCGACGGCCTCCGCCTCGGTGAGCCGGGATCGGCAGGTGAGCGCGACGTCCGCCCCGGCTCGTGCCAGCAGCAGCGCGGTGGCACGACCGATGCCGCGGGAGCCGCCGGTGACCAGGACTACCTTGCCATGCAGGTCGATCATGAACGCTCTCCCCGGTCGCCCAGCAGCAGCGCCCGCATCCGTTCGAGAAATGACAACCGCCACGTGAATGGCTCGACTGGCTCCACCGGTTGATCCGCGAGGATCGCGCCGGGATTCCGCACCGTCAGCAGCTCCGCCTGCATGGCACCACCCTGATCGAACAGCGCTGCGCGTGCTTCCGCGAGGCTCCGCATGTCACCGTGATTGTCGCCGGCGATGATGTCGGCCAATCCATGGGCGACCAGCTCCCGGGCCCGTTCGCCGCGGGGCTTGGGCGACAGCAGGGTCGGCCCGTCCACCTGCATCCGCGCTCCGAGCGAGCGCCAGCGTTCGACCGAGGCCACCTGGCAGACACGATAGCGCTCCGGATGGGCCACGAGCGGCACCAGGCCGATGGCGGCCACCAGCGCGAGGGCATGCTCCACCGTCTGCGCCGCGACGAGGCGGGGAAACTCCACCAGCAGGTAGCGCGACCGGTTGAGCGTCACCGCCCGGTCCCGTGCGACCACCGCAGTGAGCGGACGATCCAGCATCACTTCTGCGCCCCGGTACACCAGGATTCCGGGGGGAATCGCAGGCCGAAGCGATTCGAAGGCGCGGTCGTAGTCGGCAGGCATGCCCTCCACCGCCTGACTTGCCAGGAGATGCGGAGTCAGGCAGATCCCGGTGACGCCCTGACTCGCGAGGTGGGTGAGCACCTCGACGGACTGGGTGACGCTGCGGGAACCGTCGTCAACGCCGGGGAGGAGGTGGCTGTGAAGGTCGATCACTCAGGCGATCCGCTCCGCCGCCAGCAGCCCGTGGGTGAACGCGCCGAGATGCTCCGGGGTGGATTCGGCCTCCGCCAGCAGTGCCAGGGTGATGAGTGCGTCGGCGGCCAGCAGATCGAGCGCGATTGTTCGATCGCCCGGATGTTCCTCGACGATCGCGAGCACGCGCTCCGCCGCGAGTGCGAGCCGCTCCGGGTGTGTCGCACCCTCGGTGATGGCCGCCGCGTGGGTGGCCACGCGAGCCCGGAGTGCCGGTGGAGCCTGGGTGGTGTGGGCCGCCAGCCAGTGATCGAGTGTCATCGGCCGGCCAGCCAGGCTGCGATCAGGCCGGGGGCTGCCTCGCGCGCGGCCGGCAGCTTCGTGGCATCGCCAGCGCCGGCCGAGGCGAAGCCTGGCCGGCCTCCGCCCTTGCCGCCGCTCACCGCGGCGATACGCCCAACGAGATCACCCGCTTTCTTCCCTGCGCGCACCAGATCATCGGTCACGGCGACGTGGATGCTGCCGCTCCGGTCGAAGAGAAGGGAGATGCCCGATCCGGCGGTTGCGCGGAAGGCATCGGCCCGGGCGCCGGCCGCCTCACGCTCGATCTGGTCCACCTCTTCAACGACGACCTTCACCCCGGCGATCTCGAGTGTAGTTGACGTATCGCTGCTGTCCGCGCCAATGCCGCGCTTCACCGCCTCCTCCAGCCGCGCCTTGAGCTTCTCGCGGTCCTCGATGAGCTGGTCCAGCTTCTTCGCGATATGGTCCTTGTTGGCCTTGAGCGACCCCGCCACCTGCTGCAGCAGCTCCTCCTCGCGCAGCATGCTGGCATAGGCTTCCGGTCCGGTGATCGCCTCGATCCGGCGGACACCGGCGGCAACACCTCCTTGTCCCGCCAGGCGGAAGAGTCCGAGCTGGCCGGTGCTGCGGACATGGGTGCCGCCGCAGAGCTCGATCGACGGGCCCATCTGCACCACCCGGACGCGATCACCGTACTTGTCCGCGAAGAAGGCCATCGCACCGCGCGCGAGCGCGTCGGGGTAGGCCATCTCCTGGGTATCGACCAGCGAATTCTCGAGGACCTGGTCATAGACCTCGCGCTCGATCAGCGCCAGCGTCGCCGGATCGATGGGGCCGTGATGCGAAAAGTCGAACCGAAGCCGGCCCGGCTCCACCAGCGAGCCCTGCTGCCGCACGTGATCGCCGAGGTGGGTGCGGAGCGCCCAGTGCAGCAGATGGGTCGCGCTGTGATTGCGCTCGATGTCGCCCCGACGGGTCCGGTCCACGGTGGCGCGCACCCGCCCCGGCTGAATCTGCCCCGTCAGCTGCCCGATCAGCACCATGCCGCTGGGATCCTTGCGCACGCCTTGCACCGCCACTGACCATCCCTCGCCGGCGACAAGTCCGGTGTCGCTGATCTGTCCACCAGACTCGGCGTAGAACGGATTGTCGGCCAGCAGGAGTTCGACCAGGTCGCCTGACGGGCGCCACGCGACGGCCTCCGTTTCCGCGTCAGTCGTGTGATAGCCGACGAACCGCGATCGTTCGGATGACAGCTCGATCCACTCAGCGCTGCCACCGTCGATGGCCACAGGGGCGCCACTCGCCGCCTTCTGCGTGCGGCGGACCTCGCGCGATCGTTCGCGCTGGCCCGCGAGCGCGGTCTCGAAGCCGGCAATGTCGACCGTGGCGCCGCGCTCATCGGCGATGATCTGCGTCAGGTCGATGGGAAAGCCGAAGGTGTCGTACAGCCGGAACGCCTCCGCCCCGCTGATTGCCTTCACCCCGGAGCCGAACAGTTCGTCGAGCCGCTTGAGGCCACCTTCGATCGTCTCGAGAAAGCGCTCCTCCTCCTGTCGCGTCACATCGGCGATATAGCCGGCCTTGGCGACGATCTCCGGGAAGGCTTCTCCCATGCCCCGCACAACGATCGCGGTGAGCGGCGCGAGAGTGGGCTCCCGACGGCCGAGGAGCCAGGCGTGGCGCACGGCCCGGCGGAGAATCCGGCGCAGGACGTAGCCTCGGCCCTCGTTGCTGGGATACACGCCATCGGTGAGGAGAAAAGTGACCGCGCGGGCGTGGTCCGCCAGCACCCGATAGGAGCCCCCCGCCGGCCCGCGGTCGTAGGGCGCACCCACCAGCTCGGCGACGCGCGCGAGCAGGGGGAGGAAGAGATCGGTATGGAAATTGGAATCCGCGCCCTGCAGCACCGAGGCGATGCGCTCCAGCCCGGCACCGGTATCGACCGAGGGCTTGGGCAGTGGCGTGAGCGTGCCATCCGCCGAGCGATCGAACTG
>JANOFA010000143.1:0-1426 GCA_031413355.1 Gemmatimonadota bacterium
CGCCTCGACGCAGTTGAGCGCCATCGGTGGCTGGAAGATGCTGTCCGGCAGCTGCGCCAGACCTTCGGCCTGGCCCGACACGCCGATGAAGCGCTCGACGTAATCGTACCACGGCTCGAGATCGCGATAGCGGATCGGCCAATCGGCGCCGTGACCGTCGCGACGGTTGGCGTCGAAGTCGAGATCGCTCCAGCGGTACACCTGCCGGCCCCACATGATCGAACGCCCGCCGACCTGGCGCCCGCGGATCCAGGCGAATGGCTTGTCATCGGGAGTGGTGTAGGGATTTTCGAGGTCATTGACGAAGAACTTCCCCGACCATTCGTCGCAGGCGTAGCACTGCTGCTGGACCGCCTGGGTCCGGTTGAGGAGCGCGCGATCGCCCCAGCCACGAAACGGGAGCTGCCATGGCTGGACATGTTCGACGTAGTCGGTGGCGGGGTCGACCGGGCCGCCGGCCTCCAGCACCAGAGTCCGCAGGCCGCGCTCGGTCAGTTCCTTCGCGGCCCAGCCGCCGGTGATGCCGGAGCCGACCACGATAGCGTCGAAATCTGGTGGCAACCTCATCTCCAGGGTTTGGGAGGGAATGAAACACGAGGACGCCCACTCAGCTTCCAATCGCCCAACCGCCTAATCGCCCAACCGCCTACATCTGCACGCACCCGTCAAACCGCCCCGGAATGATCGGTTCCCGGGTCACCTCCGTCATCACCCGCTCGGAGGTGAAATAGCCATACACCGTGAGCGACTTGATCCGGGCAAACGCCGCTTCCGCGGATCCACTCGCGCCCTTTCTGTTATCAATTGACGTCAGCAGGCTGACCCGGTCGGGTTCCGGCAGCTCCACGAAGCGGCTGCCAAAATCCAGTTGTGCGATCGTGTTGATCATCCCGAGTCCGGCGAGCAGCGGCTGGACCTCGTCGGGCTGATACCATTCCGCCAGCAGATGATCGATAAACGCCGTCACGCCGACATCCGACGCGCCCGGTGAATCGGTGCGCGGGATGATCATGTCCGCGAGCAGGGTGACGAGTGCGGCCTGGTCGGCGGTGAGCAGCTGGAGGTCGGCGTTCTGGCGGAGCCCGGCGTGGAGCCCGCGACCCAGCTGCACACCGCCGCCGCTGGCCGGCAGGAGGGGCAGGGCGGCAGTGGCGCCAAGGATGCGGAGCAGGTTGCGACGATCCATGAACCGTTCGGCGGGAGGGGCAACGGAAGGTACGGCGAGACGGGGCAAGCGTCCAGCAGGCGCCTGACCGCTGCCCCTGATCCATGCGGCGTGGTATTCTCCTTCCAGCTTCGCACGGGTCATCTCACCTCCCCGCCGCTGGACATGACCGCGCTCTCGTGCCATCCTATCTGCCACCTTCAGCACCCGGCCCCATGCAGATACGCTTTCCGCTGGCGAATGCGGCACTCGTCCTTGCCC
>JANOFA010000144.1:0-5826 GCA_031413355.1 Gemmatimonadota bacterium
AGTGCTCGCCAGGCGGGCAGCCCGCTCGAGTGGGTGAGCAGGTGGCGCAGTGTGACGGCTCGACGGTCCAGCGTCCCGCTCGTCCCGATGCCGAAGGCGGGGAGGAGGTGGATGACGGAGTCGTCGAGGCCGAATCGGCGCTCGTTGACGCCGATCATGGCGGCGGTGGCGAGCCCGATCACCTTTGTCAGGGAGGCGAGATCGTACACCGTCGAGCTATCGGGCACGGTGGCGTCGTCGTCACCCAGGCGACCGGTGCCATGGAACCAGTGCCGGCCCTCGTAACTCACGCCAACGACGGCACCAGGGGCCACACCGTCGGCGACGAGTGAATCCAGCAGGTGGGCTACGCCGTTCCAGCCCGGAAGCGACGAGTGCGGTGCGGTGGGAGTGGCACGCGGCGCGGAGCACGCGGTGCCCAGCAGTATCAGGATTGGCCAGGCCCGAGCGACCGCCTGTTTCAATTGAGCCCGGTGGTGAGTCCGCGGACGAGACCGGCGCCGAGCGGAAAGGCCGGCGGAATGCGGACGGGGAGGTGGCCGGTGATCGGCGCGACTCCTGTCAGGGCGCGCGCCGCTGCGGCCTCGGAGATCGGGTTGGGGCTCCAGGCGAGCAGGTAGGAGCGCAGCCGGTGGACCTGCATGCCGATGTACGGCGAGCCGAAGGCGACCAGCACCGTGCGCCGACGATCGGCAGTCTCTTCGATGAAGCGAACGACCGGGTCCGGCAGACCCACCGGGCCTTTCGAGGCGCTGATCCGGATGGATGCCGCGATAATGACGTACCGATTGCGTCGAACGACGGCGCGGGCGGAATCCAGGCCGGCGGCCCCGGTGGCGGGAAACAGACGGAAGCTGGTTACTTCGTGGCCCCCCTGGCGGAGGACGCGGGCGAAGGTGTTGCCGAGGGTAAAGGCGTTCTCCTCGCCGTAGGTGATGAGTGCGACTTTGCGGGGCGCCGCCCGCAGGCTGTCCACCGTGCCAGTCGCATCGGTGGCGAGAACGATCGAGCGTTCGGTGATGTCCCGCGCGGTGGCGAGGAAACGGCGGCTGCCGACAACCTCGGGGACGCTGTCGAGCGGCACGGTGCGGCGGGTGAACAGTCCGGCCTGTCGCTTTGCCTGCAGCATCCGGCGCAGCGAGCGGTCCAGCCGTTCGTAGGGGATGCGGCCGTTCTCGACGGCGGCGACCAAGGCGTCGATGGCGACGCGCGGATTGCTGGGTTGCAGCAGCAGGTCGGCACCGGCCAGGAAGGCCATGACGACCGCCTCGCCCGCGCCGTAGGTGTTGACCAGCGCCCCCATGTCGAGCGCGTCGGTGACGACCATGCCGGAGAACCCGAGCGAATCGCGCAGGAGGCCGGTGAGGATCGCGGGGTCGAGCGTGGCAGGGAGGCGGCGGTCGCTGGCCAGGGCGGGCATGGCCACATGGCCCGACATCACCACGGCGACACCCGCCTGGATCGCGGCGCGGAACGGTGCCAGTTCTAGGGTGTCGAGGCGCGACCAGGGTGCCGAGATCACTGGCAGCAGCAGGTGCGAGTCGGCGCTGGTGTCGCCGTGCCCGGGGAAGTGCTTGGCCGTTGCCAGCATCCCGTTGTCCTGCAATCCGCGGATGGACGCAAAGACCAGACGCGCGACCTCGTTGGGATCCTCGCCGAAAGACCGGGTGTTGATGATCGGGTTGGCGGGGTTGTTATTGATGTCGGCCACCGGAGAAAACGTCAGGTGGATGCCGACCGCCCGGCCTTCGAGCGCGGTGATCCGGCCGACGTCATAGGCGTCGCGCTCCCCACCGGCAGCGGCGATGCCCATATTGGTGGGGAAGGGGGTGCCCCCGGTGAGCCGGAAGCTGGAACCGGCTTCGAGGTCGGCGGCGATCAGCAGCGGCAGGCGTGAGCGCTGCTGCAGCCGGTTCAGTTTGAGGGCGACGTCGAGCGGCGAGCCGACCGAGATGATGATGCCGCCGACGTGCAGCGAGTCGACCCAACCCTGCATGATGGCAAAGGTGCTGTCGTCGAAGGCGGCGTAGCCGCCGGGGATCCATGGCATGACGAGCTGGGCTACACGATCACGCAGCGACAGGGTATCGATCATTCGCTCGAGCGCAAGCGAATCTGCCGAGGACGCGGCGCCGCTGGTGCGGATATGAGGCGCGGGCTCCTGCTGGGCCGCGAGGGGCGCCGCGCTCAGCGTGAGTACGGTGAGCAGGCCAAGGAATGGAGTGGTATGCGGACAGCTCAATGGGTGCTCGGCGTAGTGGTGATCATGCTCGGCGTCCGTCTGGCGCCGCAATTCGTTCTGGCGCCACCGCCGGCGGTCCAGCCGGGGATCGACGTCCTGCTGTCCGACAGCCTGCACCTGCTCCGCGGGCGGCGGGTGGGGCTGGTGAGCCACCAGGCCGGCATCGACGCCGCCGGTGTCCCGGATGCCCAACGGCTACGCGCGGCGGGCGTCCAACTTGTCGCCCTGTTCAATCCGGAGCATGGGTACTCCGGAACGGCGGATCCCGGTGCGCTGGTCGCCTCCAGCCGTGATTCCGCCACCGGGCTTCCAATCTACAGCCTCTATCGGCGTACGTCCGCCTCGACCGACTCGATGCTGGCCGGCATCGACCTGGTGCTCGTCGATCTGCAGGACGCCGGTGCCCGGTACTACACCTACCTCTGGACCACCGTCGAGGTCATGCGCTCGGCGGCGCGGCGCGGGATTCCGGTCGTGGTGCTGGACCGGCCCAACCCGGTCGGTGGCGCGGTCCAGGGCAATGTGCTGGATACCCTGTTCAGCCGGACCGCGGTCGGTTTCCTCGCCATCCCGATGCGCCACGGGATGACGCTGGGCGAACTCGCACTGCTCGCCAGACACGACCTGAATCTCTCCGTGGATCTCTCGGTGGTGCCGATGCGCGGCTGGCGGCGCTCAATGTATTTCGATGCGACCGGACTGCCGTTCGTGCCGCCGTCGCCAAACCTGCGAACCCTGGAGGCGCTGATTCACTATCCGGGGCTCTGCCTGTTCGAAGGCACCACGCTCTCGGTCGGGCGGGGTAGCGAGCATCCGTTCGAGCAGATCGGTGGCGTGGCGCTGGACACGGCGCGCATCCTGGCCGACCTGCGGCAGTCGCCGCCGCCGGGGGTGCGATTTATCGCGACAGTCTTTACCCCGCATGCCGCCGGCGACGGCAAGTACAACGACACCACCCTCGCCGGCATCCGGCTGGAAGTCACCGACCGGGCCAGCTACGATCCGACTCTCACGGCGGTCCGGTTGCTCGGTACGGTGGCAGGCGACCGGGCGTATTTCCCGGATTTTCACTTCCTGCCGGAGCAGTTCCGGCGGCTTTTCGGCGGCGACACGCTCCTCCCGCCACCGGATGCGAGTCGAGCGAATGCCGACCCACGGTGGCTGGCGCAGCTGGCGGAGTTCCGGGAACGCAGGCGGGATTTTCTGCTGTATCCGGAGTAGCGACAAGTGGCGCGGGGCGCTGGGGTCGAATGATGTCATTCTGAGGAGGCCCCAAGGGGGCCGACGAAGAATCCCTTGAGGTCGGAGCGGCAACCCGAGTTCGGCTCCGAGGCAAGGAGATCCTTCGCTTCGCTCAGGATGACACTCGCTGGCCCCTGCCACCTGCCCGCCCCCGCCCCCGCCACCGTCGCCTTCCCCTAACCCGTTCTCCCGGTTATCGTTTGCCGCGGTTTTCGGGGGTCCGAACCCGGCCATCCCGCCTTGGCTACACTCGAGGTCCTGCATCAGGTGAAGCTGATCACCAAGCCGGTCGAGCGGGTGTTCTTCGCGGTCACCCGCCCGTTCACCGAGGCCCTGATCCGGGCCGGGGTGGGCCCCAACCTGATCACCACGGTGGGGACCCTGCTGGTGGTGGTCTCGGCGGTCGCGTATGGCGCCGCCTGGGTGCGGCTTGGCGGGGCGCTCTACCTGCTGAGCGGGATCGTGGATACGCTGGACGGGGCGGTGGCCCGGGCGACCGGACAGACCACCCGGTTTGGCGCCTTCTACGACTCCACGCTGGACCGGGTCGGGGATGGCGCCACCTTCATGGGGATCGCCGTCTTTTTCCTGCTGGCGTCGCCCACCACGGTCGCGCATGGCGAGCTCGGTGTGATCCTGAGCATGGTGGCGATCATCGCGTCGCTGCTGGTGTCGTATGCCAGGGCGCGGGCGGAAGGGCTGGGGATCGACTGCAAAGTGGGTCTGGTGCAGCGGGCCGAGCGGATTGTCGGCCTCGGGGTGCCTTCGGTGCTGGTGGGAGCGGGGCCTCAGGGTCTCGTGCTGTTCTGGATTGTGGCTATTCTCGCGCTCGCGTCGGTCATTACCGTCGTCCAGCGTTTCGTGTACGTCTACCAGGTGACCGAAGGCGCGTCTGCGTCCGGTGCACCGAAAGGACCGTCCTAGTGTCGACCGCCGCAGGTACTTCCCGGCCCATCGCGCCGGCCAAAGGCAAGCTTGGTGTGCTCACTGTCGGTCTCGGGGCCGTCGCGACCACGTTCATCGCCGGTGTCGAGCTGGTGCGCCGCGGCATCTCGCAGCCGGTGGGTGCGCTGACCCAGATCGGCACCATCCGGCTGGGCAAGCGCACCGATGGCCGGTCCCCGCTGATCAAGGACTTCGTGCCCCTGGCCGACCTCAAGGACCTGGTCTTCGGCGCCTGGGATCCGCTGCCGGACAACGCCTACCAGTCCTGCCTGCACTGCGGTGTGCTCGACAAGCACGAGCATGTCTTCCCGATCAAGGATTTCCTCGAGACCATCGTTCCGATGCCGGCCGCCTTCGACCAGCACTACGTCAAGCGGCTCGAGGGCAAGAACGTCAAAACCGGGCGGACCAAGAAAGACCTGGCCGAGGCGCTGCGGAAGGACATTCGCGACTTCAAGGCGAAGCATGGCTGTGACCGGCTGGTGATCGTGTGGTGCGCCTCCACCGAGATCTTCATCGTGCCGGGCGCCGCACACCAGACGCTGGCAGCGTTCGAAAAGGCGATGGAGACCAACGATCCTTCGATCGCGCCATCGATGCTCTACGCCTACGCCGCCATCATGGAGGGAGTGCCCTTCGCGAATGGCGCGCCGAATCTCTCCTGCGACGCTCCCGCGCTGGAGCAGCTGGCCAAGGACAAGGGTGTCGCCATCGGCGGCAAGGACTTCAAGACCGGCCAGACGATGCTCAAGACGGTGCTGGCGCCGATGTTCAAGGCGCGCATGCTCGGCGTCGCCGGCTGGTACTCCACCAACATCCTCGGCAATCGGGACGGCGAAGTGCTGGACGATCCCGAGAGCTTCAAGACCAAGGAAGAGTCCAAGCTCGGCGTGCTGGAGTACATCCTGCAGCCGCAGACCTATCCCAAGCTCTACGGCGAGATGTACCACAAGGTGCGGATCAACTATTACCCGCCGCGGGGAGACAACAAGGAAGGCTGGGACAACATCGACATCTTCGGGTGGCTGGGCTATCCGATGCAGATCAAGGTCGATTTCCTCTGCCGCGACTCCATTCTTGCCGCGCCGCTGGTGCTCGACCTGGCGCTGTTCTTCGACCTGGCCCAGCGGGCCAAGCTCGGCGGCATTCAGGAGTGGCTGTCGTTCTACTTCAAGAGCCCGCAGGTGGCGCCCGGCCTCTATCCGGAGCACGATCTCTTCATTCAGCAGACCAAGATGAAGAACACGCTGCGCTGGCTGATGGGCGAACCGGTGATCACGCACCTCGGTGTGGAGTACTACGATTACGGGGACAAGTAGTCGGACTGTCGGACCGGCGGCCGGCCCCTCGCGGGGACTGACCCTCCCCCCCAGCGCCCCTCCCACCCGTAACGTGCC
>JANOFA010000145.1:0-1369 GCA_031413355.1 Gemmatimonadota bacterium
GCGCACTCTCCTATCTGCTGTACGACATCGCGCTGGCGGCCAAGATCATCGCGGCGAGCATTCGGCGGGCGGGACTGGTAAATATCCTGGGCAGCGCGAACAACATGAATGTTCAGGGCGAAGACCAGCAGAAGCTCGACATCTTTGCCAACGAGACGATGAAGGATGCGCTCAATCACACCGGGCGGGTGTGCGTGATGGCTTCGGAGGAGGACGCCGAGCTGATTCCTGTCCCGGCGGAATACCCGGCGGGCAAGTACACCGTGCTGTTCGATCCGCTGGATGGATCATCGAACATCGACGTGAACGGCGCGGTGGGCACCATCTTCAGCATCTACCGTCGCATCAGCACCGTTGGGCGAGGCGATCTGGCGGATGTGCTGCAACCGGGGTGCAAGCAGATCGCTGCCGGCTACGTGATCTATGGTTCCAGCACGATGCTGGTCTACACCACCGGGCAAGGCGTGGCCGGCTTCACGCTGGACCCATCGATCGGCGAGTTTCTCCTCTCGCATCCCCGTCTGGTGACCCCGCGGGTCGGCAAGTACTACAGCGTCAACGAGAGCAATTTTGCCCGCTGGAGCAGGGGTACGCAGTGGGCGGTCCGTGGCTTCCACGGAGACCGGCCCGAGGAGATCAAGGGCAAGAACAGCCGGTACATCGGTTCACTCGTCGCCGACTTCCATCGCAACCTGATCGCGGGTGGCATCTTCATGTATCCGGCCGACGCCCGGAATCCCAAGGGCAAGCTCCGCCTGTTGTACGAGGCATCGCCGATGGCATTCATCGCCGAGCAGGCCGGCGGCTCGGCAACGGATGGGGTGCGACGCATCCTCGACCTGGTGCCAACGGACCTGCATGAGCGGACCCCGCTGGTGATAGGCTCGCGGGAGGACGTCGGTTACGTCGCCGACACGCTGCGTCGTCAGGGAGAGGGCTGAAGGTGGAGGAGCAGTCCGGGAGCTTCCCGTTCACGCGCGGGATATACCCGCGGATGTATACCGAGCGGCTCTGGACCATGCGCCAGTACGCCGGGTTCGGGACGGCGGCGGAAACCAACGCGCGGTTCCGCCTGCTCCTGGCGGCGGGGCAGAGCGGGCTGTCGACGGCCTTTGATCTGCCGACGCAAATGGGCTACGACTCCGATCATCCAATGGCCGAAGGAGAGGTGGGCCGGGTGGGAGTCGCGATCGACACGGTGGAGGATCTGCACGATCTCTTCCGCGAAATCCCGCTGGACAAGGTGTCAACCTCGATGACCATTAACGCCACGGCAGCCATGCTGCTGGCGATGTACGTGGTGGTCGGGGAGGAGCAGGGGGTGCCGCGGCAGCAGCTGCAGGGGACGGTGCAGAATGACGTGCTCAAG
>JANOFA010000146.1:0-4793 GCA_031413355.1 Gemmatimonadota bacterium
GGGCCAGCGCGAGGAGTGCCGCGGCGCCGATCGTGAGCCAGCGCGGCTGCGGCGCCGGTTGGCTCAACGGGACGGGCACCGGGCTTCCGGTATAGACCGGAACCGGCTCGGTGGTTGCCTCCCCCTCACTCAACGGATACACCTGATGCCCGACCTCGGCCGTTCCGTCCGGCTCGGCGAGCCCATCGCCCCAGAAACGCGCGGCCAGGGCGGTAATGTTGTCGGGGCCGCCCCGTTCATTGGCCAGCTCGATGAGCCGGGCACAGAGATTCACCAGGTCGGGCTGTTCCGCCACGAGCCCGGCGATTTCGTCCTTCCGCACCTGGCCCGAAAGGCCATCGGAACAGAGCAGCAGCACATCACCGCGGCGGAGGGGCTGAATGGTGAGGTCTACCTTGACTCGCGGATCGGGCCCCAGCGCCTGCAGGATGATGTTGCGCCGGTCGCTGTGCTCGGCCTCTTCCTCGGTGATCTCGCCCGCCTCGACCAGCCGCTGCATCAGCGACTGGTCCTTGGTGAGCTGGGTGGTGACCCCGTTGCGTACCAGGTACCCGCGGCTGTCGCCCACCTGCGCCAGGTAGAGGTCGCTGCCGAAGACGCCGGCGACGGTGGCGGTGGTGCCCATGCCGCGCACATCGGGATGCTCGCGCGCATGGCCGTGGATCCGGTTGTTGGCCAGCTCGACCGCTTCCTTCATCCGATACGCAAAGCGCTGCGCGCTCACCTCCCCGTCCTCCGGCCAGACCGTCGTCATGTGACTGAAGATCTGGTCGACCGCCATCTTGCTGGCGACTTCGCCGGCGGCGGCACCCCCCATCCCGTCGGCCACGACGAAGAGCGACCCGCGCGGGCCGACGGCATGCTCTCGCACATCGGGCTGCAGGCTCGCGATCCGCCGACTCAGGTCCGCAACGAGGAAGGTGTCCTCGTTGTGGTCGCGGGTGCGGCCGACATCGGTCTTGCCGAATACGGAGATGAACACGGGGCCGGTAGTCAAGATTCCTCAGTTCGGCTGCGAGGTCCGCTGCTGGTTTCGCACCGCGTCAGCCTTGAGCTGACTGAAAAGATCCCGCGGAAAGGCCCGCAGGGCAAGATCGTACCAGCGGACGGCTTCGGTGAAGTTCTTGTCTTCACTGTATGATTGCGCAACCAGAACCGCCGCCTCGGCGCGGATGCTGTCGATGACTTCCGGGCGATTGTAGATCGCTCTCGCTTCCAGTCGGGCTTGATTCCGGGTTGCGCCATCGAAGATATCATCGAGACTGGGCAGTTCGGCACTGACCTTCTGCCCGGTCGGCATCGGTCCAATTGGCCCGAACGATGAATCCCGGCGCGTCGGTTTGACCGGTGTCTTCACGGTGTCCCCGGTCCGGACGGTATTGGGCTTCAGCGGTTTCGCGGTCCCCGGACTTGTCGAGTCTGCGGTGCCCGCCGGGTTCGTTCCCGTCGAATCGGTTGCGGGCTTGGCGAAGGGGTCGACAACCGGCGGCTTCAGCGTCGTGGAGTCTACGGCACTCCCACCCACAATCCGATCCTTGAACGCGTACCCGCCAACGCCCAGCGCCATCACCAGGACCGCAGCGGCAATCGGGACAATCGGCGCGCCCTTTTTTGCCACGGGCAGCGCGGCCGGAGCCGCCGCCGGCTTCGCCCGCGCCGCGGCGGCGGCATCGACGCGCGTCGCCGGCACCGCGCCCTTCAGGTTCTCTGCCTTCACTACCTGCGTTCCCGCCTCGACATCCACGGCCCCGGTGAGCGAGCGGGTGAGGCCCCGGATTTCCCGGGCCAGGTCGGTCGCGGTACGGTAGCGCTGCTCCGGTGAACGGGCCAGCGCCCGGTCCATGACCCGCTGCAGCTCAGCGGAGAACCGGCCCTCCGGCCGGGCCACCGCAAGCGGGACCGGATCGTCGGTGAGCCGCTTGATCATCGTTTCCTGCTGGCTGTCGGCCGGGAAGGGCGACAGCCCGGTCAGCGCCCGGTAGAAAACCAGGCCCAGCGAATAGATGTCGCTCCGTCCGTCGACCGGATCGCCGGCGAGCTGTTCCGGGCTCATGTATTCCGGCGTGCCCACCACGAACCCCGTCTTGGTCACCTTCTGATTGCCGCCATCGGCCCCCATCGCCTTGGCGATCCCGAAGTCGACCACCTTGACGGTGTCCTTCCCCCGCCCGGTGATGACCATGATGTTGTCCGGCTTGAGATCGCGATGCACGATCCCGAGGTCATGGGCGGCGTGCAGCGCGTCGGCGGTCTGGGCGGTCAGATCGGCGGCGCGCGCCAGCGTCAGAGTGCCCGCCTCGTCGAGCAGGGCGGTGAGGCTCTGCCCGTCGATGAGTTCCATCGCGAGGTAGATCAGCCCGTCCGGCGTCTCGCCGAAATCGTAGATGGCGCAGACGTTGGGATGCCCGATCTGGCTCGCGTTCGCCGCTTCGCGGTTGAACCGGCTGATGGCGTCGGGGTCACTCATCATCCCGGGCGACATGATCTTGATGGCGCAGCGCCGGCCCATCTTCACATGCTCGGCCAGGTAGACCTGACCCATCCCCCCCTCGCCCAGCTTCTTGGTGATGTGATAGCGATCCGCGATCACCTGGCCGACGAGGTCCGTCGTCGCGACGGAAGGCCGCAGCGGCGTCCCATCCTTCTGGCAGAAGAGAATCTCATCGCCGTACTCGGCATTGCAGGCGGTACAGAGCTTCATGCGAACTCCGCCCGCAGCATCTGGTCGCCCACCAGGACCCGCGCGTTGGGTCCGACCCGCCGCTCACCCCGCACCGAGATCGCCACACCATTGCGGCTGCCGGCGTCGAGCAGCACGAAGTCGGCATCCTCGCTGCGAATCATGGCATGGGCTGCGCTCATCGAGGAATCATAGGGAAATTGCCAGTCGCCCTGTTCCCGCCCGATCCGCACCGTCCGGCCCGGTGAGAGATGCACGATGTCGCGCGGGCTCCCATCCGCCCGGATCTGCGCGATGTTGGCGATATCCGCCGCCGGTGCGAGGCTGCCCAGCCGCCGGGTCTGGTCCTGCTCCGGCGGGCGGGGGCCCGGATAACCCAGCCGGCGAAAGCGCATGATCTGGCTGCCGAGCAGCATCAGGTCGCCATCCGTCAGCCGCTGCGGCTCCTCGAGATAGAGCCACGTGCCGTTCTTGCTGCCCAGGTCCCGGACCGTGAGGATGCCGTCCATCAGCAGGAACTGCGCGTGCAGCGGAGAGAGGTACTCGTCGTCGGGGAAATTCACGTCGGCGCCGTGACGGCCCACCGTGGTGATGGCGTTATGGACGGGAAAGCGTTGCGCCACCTGGCCGGTCCGGTCCAGCAGCGCCAGCTGGGGCGTTGCGACCGCGGGCCGCGGTGCAGCGGGATCCGGTGTCGTGGGCTGCGGGCCGGTATCTCCGGACGAGGCGCCGCAGGCGGGGCAGAATTTCGTGCCCTGCTCATTTTCCCGGCCACAGCGGCCGCAGGCGCGCGCCGCCCGCGCCTGTGTCAGGCGCATGCCGCACTGTCCGCAGAACGGCAAGCCCGCCGCGACGGAGGTGTTGCAGCTGGGGCAGCGAGTTGCGCCAGCGGCGGCTGCTGTGCCCGGCGCGGCGCCTGGGCCGGAGGAGGACATCAGCGCGTGCTCGTGGTGGAGGTCGCGGCCGGCAGAGCGCCAGCGGGCGCCGGGCAAGTGACGATACGGTGGTCCTGGTCGAGGACTGGGATTGCGACAGGCACTGCAATCTAGGATTGGCCCGCAGGAGCGTCAACGGATGATTTGGCGTAAGTCTAGGTGGCTATGTACCTTGCACGCCATGACCCCTCCGACGGGCCGCTGGACGGCGGCGCTCCTCATCCTGGCCGCCTGCAGCCGCTCTGTCCCCAGCTCGATTTCCCCGGCGCCGCGCTCCTCTCCCGACCCGGTGCGCGTGGTGCCCGCTCCCGCTGATTCGGTCCCTCCCGGCCTCCCTCCAGGCCTCCCCCCCGTGCCGCAAATCGAGGGGCCACTCCAGTTGACGGTAGTGTATCCCGGACCGAGGGACCTGATCGACGCGCGGGACAGCACCTTCCTGTTCGGCTCGACCGGCAGTGGCAGCGCGACCCTCACGATAAACGGAGAGCCGATTGCCGTGGCGCCGAACGGCGCCTGGCTGGCCTGGGTGCCGATTCCCCCCGAGTCCCTGATCACGCTGACGCTTGTGGCCCGGCAGGGCGTGGACTCCGCCGTGCTCCCCTACACCATCCGTCGGGTTCCCCGCTACATCCCTCCGGTGGCAGGAGTCTGGATCGATTCAAACTCGGTGACACCCGGTGGCCGGGCCTGGTGGCCCGCCGACGAGTACCTTCCGATCACGGTGCGCGCTGCGGAAGGCGCCCGCGTCCAGCTCCGTCTGCCGGATGGGCGGGTCATTCCGCTGGCACCGAATCTGGCGCCGGCGGAGGTGCCGTGGGGCATTCGCGCCTTCGACCGGGACAGTACCAACCTGTCGGTACGACTCCGTGCCGATCGCTACGCCGGCGCACTCCGGGGCCTCCGCCTCGGCGACGATCCCGGTCTCGTTCTCGGCCCGCCTCCGCCGGTCATCACCCGCCAAGGGGGTGGCTGTTGCGCTCCCGCATCTCATGCAGCCATCAGCCGTCCGGTTGAGCCAGTCCTCGAGGCTATCATCGGTCCCGACACCGCGCGGATGCGCCTGCCTCTCCGCCTGGCCCCGCTCGATACCCTCCCGCTGGTGGTCGAGTTCAACGACGATACCGCGCACACCGGCACCACCGACAGCGTGACGATCGGTCGGACCCGGCCTGGCGCCA
>JANOFA010000147.1:0-2049 GCA_031413355.1 Gemmatimonadota bacterium
CAGGGACGAACTCACCGGTGCAGACGCTCCTCAAGCTCCGCCAGGCTGCGGGGCCAGTCGTCCTTCAGCAGTCGACTCATTCCGCGGTCGGCCAGGAGCCGTCCCCCGGTCTGGCAGGTCGGGCAGTAGTTGGTCTCATGCTCCGCATACCGGATCCGCTGCACCGGCGATCCGCAGTCCGGACAGGGCTCGCGATACCGGCCGTGGACGGCCATCCCGGGCCGAAAGGCCGTGACCTTGGACGGAAAGCCTGCGCCGCACTCATCGATCAACTTTTCCGTCCACTCGCGGAGGATCGTACAGGTTGCCTCGTACAATCGGATCACCTCGGGTGTGCCGAGCCGAGTCGTCAGGGCGAGCGGTGAGAGGCGGGCGCGTTGGAGGATCTCGTCGGAATAGGCGTTGCCGATGCCATCAAGGATGGTCGGGTCGGTGAGTGCACGTTTGAGTGTGTGATTCTCCCGCACGAGCACAGCATTGAATTCAGGCAGGCTCGCCCCCTCGACAATCAGCCCACCACGACGGAACTGCTCCAGCGCCGTCGCCCCCCTGACGACATGGAGCGATGCGCGGCGCTTCGCACCTGCCTCGGTGAGCACCAGGGTGCCGGTCGAGAAGTCGAAGGCGGCCAGACCGACGCGCCCCGGCAGCTTGGCGCCGGGGGCCAGCCAGCGAAATCGGCCGGCGATCATGAGATGGATGACGAGATAGTACTCGGCATCAAGCGACAGGACGATTCGCTTCCCGATCCGATCCACCCCAAGTACGGTCCGCCCCGTCACTTCGGAGAGCGGAGGGGTGACACTCCGCAGCAGGAACGGGTTGCCGAGGCGTACCTGCTCGAGCACGGCGCCGTGAATTCTCGGCGTGAGCGCATGCAGGTACAGCCTGATATCCGGCAGTTCGGGCATGGGGCGAAGTTAGGCGTCGGGGTACTCTGGCGCGACTATCCAGCGCCGAGCATCTTTATTCCCCTGGTACGATCCTGGAACCGGAGTCGCGATGTCCTCGATGAAGCCGCTGGTGCCCGAAACCAGCAACCTGCACGTTACCCGCTTCGAGCCGCTGGTGCCGCCGCGCGTGGTCCTGAGCGAGCTGCCGATCACGCGTGCCGTGGCCGCGACCGTCGTGGACGGCCGTTCCACGGTCCGGGACATTCTGAGCGGCCAGGATCCCCGACTGCTCGTGATTGTCGGGCCCTGCAGCATTCACGACCCCGCGGCCGCGCTGGAGTACGCCGGGCGCCTCGCGGCACTCAGAATCGAGCTCGGTACCACGCTCGCACTGGTCATGCGGGTCTATTTCGAGAAACCCCGCACAACAGTAGGCTGGAAGGGACTGATCAACGATCCGCACCTCGACAGCACCCGGGATATGGCGACCGGGCTCACGATCGCGCGCCGACTGCTGCTCGACATCAATGCCCTCGGGCTCCCCGCCGCCACCGAGCTGCTCGGTGCTGTGGTCCCCCAATACATCGCCGACCTGGTGGCCTGGACCGCGATCGGCGCGCGGACCGCGGAATCCCAGACGCATCGCGAAATGGCCAGCGGCCTGTCGATGCCGGTCGGATTCAAGAACACGACCGACGGCAACCTGCAGGTTGCGCTCGACGCCATGCAGGCCGCTGGCGCGCCACACACCTTTCTCGGCATGGACGACGACGGACGCGGGGCGATCATCCATACCACCGGCAATCCCGACCGCCATCTGGTCCTGCGGGGCGGCGGCGGGGGTACCAATTTTGACGCCGCCTCCGTCGCCGAGGCGGCCCGGCTCTGCGCCGTGCGCGGTCTGCCGGCCCGGGTCATGGTGGACTGCAGCCATGGCAACTCCAACAAGGATCATACGCGTCAACCCGAAGTCCTCCATGACGTCGTCGCCCAGGCGGCAAGCGGCAGCCCGCATCTACTGGGCGTGATGATCGAGAACAAACGCGAGCGGGTCATCGTCACGCCGCAGGGCACGAGCATCCGCGTTGGCGATGGGAAGCCGGTGTTGAATCTTTGCGCGAACAATTACCTCGGCCTTGCGCAGCATCCGGAGGTG
>JANOFA010000148.1:0-4296 GCA_031413355.1 Gemmatimonadota bacterium
TCGCTGCCGGAGCGGCTGCGCAGCTTTCTCCGTATCTGCGAGACGATCGAGTTCGCTCATGTGAGTGGAGTGATCCATCGCGACCTGAAGCCGGGCAATATCATGGTCGGAGAGTTCGGGGAGGTCCTCGTCCTGGACTGGGGGATCGCCCGGGTGCTGACGGCACAGCCGGAGGCGGCCGGGGCCGCAGCGTCGAACTCCCCCGATGGGGGTGACACGGCTTCCGGCACCGTCCTCGGGACACCGGGCTACATGGCTCCCGAGCAGCAATCGGCGCAGCTCGACCTGGTGGATGTCCGCAGCGATGTCTTTTCGCTGGGCGCCATCCTGCGCGATCTCGCGGCAGAGACCAACCCGGCGCCACGACCGCTGCAGTCGATCTGGCGAAAGGCCATGAGCCCTGAGGCCGGGGATCGGTACCCCTCCGCAGCGGCGCTGGCTGCGGATGTCAGCCGCTTCCTCGATGCTCAGCCGGTTCAGGCGCACCGGGAGACGTGGCCGGAGCGCGCCGGCCGGTTCTACGGGACGTATCAGACGGCGATCCTGCTGGTCCTCGCCTACCTCACCATGCGACTGCTCTTTCTGGCGGGCCGAGGTCTATAAAGAAACTGCGGGCCGAGGGTAATAGATGGGTGGAAGCGGTCCGAATACACTCAACTCGGAGGGGGCAGTGCATGAACAAGCCAGTGCTGGGATTGGGCCTGGGTGGAGTCCTCGGTGCGCTGGACGGTCTTTCCGCGCTGGTCTCTGCTCCGGAAGTCGCTCCCGGTATCACGGGCATCGTGATCGGGTCGATGGGGAAGGGCCTCGTCGCGGGGCTCCTCATCGGCTTCGTCTCGCGCAAGTGGAATTCGCTGGCGGTCGGCCTGATCGCGGGCACGGCGATCGCGGCGCTCTTTGCGCTTCCCATCGCGCTGATGAACAAGAATGCGGTGACGGGGCAGCCGTACTTCTGGGAGATCATGATACCGGGGTCGATGGTCGGTCTGATTGTGGGCTACGCGACGCAGAAATTCGGTTCGGCCCGGAGTGGTTAGCGGCCTGTCAATGATGTTCCGATCGTAGTCCTGCGACGGTGAGACCACGGAGGACACGAGGGGAGCACGGAGCCATGTCAAACGAACTGATGACTATGCGGATTCCGCTGTTACTCATTTAGTAGTTAGGCGTGCACCATCGACTTGGAGATCGGCACACATGACGAGTTCGACGTGGCTACGGATCGCGGCAGGCCTCGCGCTCTTCCAGACGGCCGGCCACACGGTCGGCGCCGTTCTCGCAAAGCCCGCGCCAGCGAGCGCCGAGGCGACGCTGCGCGGTGCAATGGATGCGTTGCGCTTCACGGTGGCGGGCGTCGAACGCAGCTACCTCGACGCATACGTCGGTTCCGGTTGGACGATATCCGCCTTGCTACTGGCGTCGGCGATCCTGCTATGGCAGCTTGCACGCCTCGCCGCCGACACTCCGCTCGTCGCGCGACCGCTCATCCTCACGCTCGCCGGCGCCTATGGCGGCATGACGATTGTTGGAGCGACGTACTTTGTCCTGCCGCCGACGGTGGTCGCTGGCGGAATCACTGCCTGCCTTTGCGCCGCGAGCTTCCGCGCGCGTGGCGCCTAACCAACGTTGGTGCTGACGAACGCGCTAGTCGTCGGTAGCGGCCGCTGCGCGGCCGCGTTCTATTGGGAACGTTCGCAGCACAACGCCGTTCGTTCTGCGACGATGAGACCACGGAGCCACGGAAGAAACGAAGGCATCACGGAACCTTGTCAAAGGAACTGAAAACTATGCGGATTCCACTGGTACTCACTATCTCCGTGCTGATCGGGCTGGTTCAGCCCGCTTCGGCGCTGCAGTTGAGTCCGCCTCCCGGATGGCGGACGGTCACTGATGCCCCGGCACGGCAGATCTCGACTCCGGACAAAGTGGCGGATTCGGTGTACACGTTTGTTCGGATGGCTCCAGGCTGGCACATCACGATGGGTCCTGGCGGGGTCCTGTTCGAGCCGCGTTACTTCGGCGAGGGCATGTTCACTCTCGAGTCGCAGATCTTCCACTTCCCCAACAGCTCGAACGGGGAGTACGGGTTCATGGTGGGGGGGACGGATCTCGAGGGTGCCGGCGCGCGCTATGTCGTCTTTGCCGCCCGGGGCGACGGCAGCGTCGCAGCCTGGGAGCGTCGAGGCGGGCAGGACCGTATGCTCGCCGACTGGCGCCGGGCCGAGGCGGTGCACCCCGCCGATGGCAAGGAGGTCATCGGCAATCTCTTCAAGGTCTCTGTCACGTCGAAGGAGGCGGTGCTGAAGGCGAACGGACTCGATGTCCTCGTCCTGCCGCTCGCGGGTCTGAGCCTGGACGGGCAATTCGGATTCCGGGTCGGGCGTGGCGTCAACCTGCACGCCAGCACGCTGAACATCACGACTCGACTCGCTCCGGTTCCGGCGCCGAGGAACTGAGCCGCCGCCAGGTCCATCGGAGGCTGCACTATCTCTGCGTAGCGGCGCCGCACACTTCCCACACCCCGATTCAATTTCCTATCGAAATCACTACTTCGAGGCGCTATCCGACCTGACCGCCGTGATCGACCGGCCCGGCGGCCCGCCCGGGATCTACCTGGTGGTCGTGCGGCGGTTTCGCATCGACTGGTGCCTTGCCCGCCTGGTTCCTGGCACCACTAGGTCGGAGGCCGCGCTCTCTGGACGGCTCAACCACCCAGCCCTACCTTGGGAGGGCCGATCCTGGACGACTCACTCAACCAGCCGGTCGGCCCGAGGCGGTGCCCGGTCGGACCGAGCCAGTTGACGCAGGAAAGCAGCTCCAGGTGTACGTCACAATCCCCGAAAGGAGCAGGCCATGCCCAAGCCGAGCGGGAAGGGAACCAGCAAGGACCAGCGCGGGAAAAAGCTCGGGGTCAAGAAGCAGCTGATCAAGGACCTCGAGCCAAATAAGGCCAAGGACATCAAGGGCGGTGTATTCCCGGCTGACAGAAAGAGATTCTAGAAGACGACTCGCCTTCGTGGCGGCGGCAGGAGCCTCTCCCTGACCGCCGCCGCGCGGGAGAGGTGAGTACCAGTGCGCCGACCAAGGAAGGGTGAGGAAGATGGCCGCCGGCAATGTGGTACTGGCTGCAATGCCCTGGGAGACGCTGCCCAAGCCGTCCATCCAGCTCGGCATACTTCAAAACGTGCTCGAGCGCGCCGGTATCAGGACGGAGGTCCGCTCCCTCAAGCTCGCGTTCATGGACCACTGCATCTCGGCTACGGCGACTCGGGCCAAGACCGAGCGTATCGGGCTCGACGACTATGAGATGGTCGCCACCGAGCACTTCGTCGTCGGCCTGGGCGACTGGATCTTCGCCGTCCCGCCTTTTGCGAGCCATGTCGATCCCGACGAGGAGTACCTGGGCTACATCCGCCGCCAGGGGGTTCCGGAGTCGGACATCGCCAAAGCGCTGGAGATGCGGGCGCTCGTGCCCACCTTCCTCGATAGTTGCGTGGAAGACATTCTGGCGGCCGATCCTCGGGTGGTGGGGTTCACGTCGACGTTCAGCCAGAACGTCCCTTCGCTGGTCCTCGCCAAGCTTCTCAAGCTCCGCAATCCTTCATTGAGGATCATCTTCGGCGGGGCGAACTGCGACGGGCCCATGGGCGCGGCGCTTCATCGAGCATTTCCCTGGGTGGACGTGGTCGTGCGCGGCGAGGCCGAGCTGGTCCTGCCGGAACTGGTGGGGGACCTGCTCGCCAATCGGCCAGTGCGTCCGTTGCCCGGGCTCTGCTACCGGGACGGCGACCGGTCCATCGCCGTTGCTCCAGGTGCCGAGCCCATCCCGATGGACCAGGTCCCGGCTCCGAACTTCGACGAGTACTTCGAGCGCCTGGAGCAGTCGAGCTTCCGGGCCGAGATCGAGCCCGAGGTGCGGCTGCTCTACGAGTCGGCTCGCGGCTGCTGGTGGGGCGCCAAGTCCCACTGCACCTTCTGCGGACTCAATGGCTCGAGCATGGCCTTTCGCAGCAAGAGTCCGGCGCGGGTCGTCGAGGAGATCTCCCAGCTGGCCAACCGGTATCGCCGGCTCGACTTCCAGACCGTGGACAACATCCTGGACCTGGGCTACCTGTGCGACGTCCTGCCGACGCTACGGGAGTCCGGCTACGACCTCAGCATCTTCTACGAGATGGTTGAAAATTACGCGGCCTGCTACAGTTTCAGTTAACTTCAGCTCAATCTTGTTGGTCTTCTTATCTTTTATTTTAACACGAACTTTAATAATGGCGTGCTTGGATAATTTGCCTTCATTGT
>JANOFA010000149.1:0-3401 GCA_031413355.1 Gemmatimonadota bacterium
CATATCCCGAGAGATCGCCCTGGGCGAGCCGCTCGCGGGAGATGCGGGCCGCCCGTTCGAACACCGTCGCCGCCTCGTCGGCCCGCTCGGCGCGCCGGTCGGCGGCCACCGCCAGCGCATAGCTCCGGGTCACCTCGAAGAGCACTTCGGACTCGGCCGAACCGGCGCGAGCCACCGCAGCCGCCGCTCGATACCCGGCGGCATCACGCCGAGCCCCACGGGCGCCACCGATGTCGAGTCGCTGCTCGAGCAGGCCTATGTTCTGCCAGTTGGTGAGCCCGGCGCGCGAGGTCTGCTCTCGTGAATAGGAAAGGACCGGATTGGGAAAGGCACCCGCCTGGCGCTCCCTCCCCACGGCCGCTCCGATCGTTTCCTGCGCGGCCCGCAACACCGGGCTGTTCTCAAGCGCCCGGGTGCGGCTCGCGTCGAGGGTCAACACTTGCGCCGGCAGCGAGCCGATACCGGCTCCGGTCCCAAGTAACAGCAGCGCGACTCCGCGCTGATACCAGTCAGGCATATGCGGTCCACGTCGATGATCCCCCGGGTGAACCCGGAGAAAGGTGAGACGGGCTGCGGGATGCGCCCGGAGGACGCAACGAGCAGCGAGCAACAGTTGTGGGGTCGGAAGCCAGGGCGCGCGGAAACCACTGGCGCCGGGGGAGGGCTACAGGTGGGGTGGGGCTCTGGGCTGGGATGACTGGCCCGGGTCCGGGCCCGCACGAGCCGCGGTCACTGTGACCCATACCATGCCCATGAAGGATGGGTCAGCGCGAAACGCAGCGGCGGTGGCGGGGAGGGCCGGCCCCGACGTGAAGGATTCGACCGGGGTACGGGGTGTAACACGGAGCACGAGGTGGTCGTGGTCGTGCCCGTGACCGTGCCCGGGTGTTTCGAGATGCACGCCCTCAGGCACCGCCGGCTGGCCCTCCCCGGATTCCCCCTGTGCGTGCTGATGATTCAGCGCGTGCGCAAACTCCCAGGCGGTCTCGGCGGAGCCGGCCAGAACGAACAGTGCGACGGCGAAAACATTGAAGAGTGATGGGCGGTTCACGGCCACAATCTACTCCCGGTGGACCGAGAAGGGGAAGCGGAAAGTAGAAGGACGAGTGCGTGAGTCAGCATCATTTCACCTCGCCCACCGACGCCCACGAGCGGCAGCAGTGGCGGCAGTAGGGCAACACCGACCGGCAGCCCAACAGTCGTGGGACGCGGACCGGAGGCCAATGCGCCGGCTGGCGCACTCCCGAGGAGGGGCCGTTGAGCTACCGAATTCGCCTGCCCGCCGGGAGCACTTCTCCAGGGGCAATGACAGGCCAAGGCACTCGCCCTACATCTTCATCATCATCCGATGCGTCGTCATCATCCGCCGCATCCGGGAAAGATGCGCCTGCATCCGGCTCTGGAGTGCGCCGTCTGAGAGACCGGGCAACTCCGCCAGGTCCTGCCGCACCGAATCGCCCAGCGCCGTCCACGCCGCATCCGGCGTCATGTTCATTCCTCGCATGTCGGCGCCCATCGCGTCCATCATCCGTGACGCGAGATCGAGATGCGTCACCAGCATGGCGGCCATTTGTGCCGGTGTCATGCCGCCAAGCGAGTCGAGGTGCGCACCCATCATGGGCATCATCTGCATCCCCTGCATGGCCATCTGCATTCCGCCCATCGTTCCTGCGGTATCGGCCGCCGGTACCTGGGCGGCTTCCGGCTTCTTGCCACACGCCGCCAGAATGACCACCGCCATCACCAGTGCCCCGTGAATAGCACGCATGGTTCTGTCCTCCTGTCGAAAAGTTGAGTTCATACCCTGACCGGCGCCCCGCTGAGGTGCCGCCGCGCGAGCCACAGATTGAGTGGCGGCAGCACGACCCACTGCAGCAGCGGGAGGACCCCGATGCCGAACAGCAGCGGCATCTCCGGAGCATACGCCCAACGGTGCCACCGGTGAACGCTCAGCCACTCGAACCCGATGGTGATCACCAGCCCGATGGCCAAGAACAGCCACAGTCGCCACCCCCACCTCTCCAGCAGCCAGAGTCGCGTGTGCGCTTCGAGCCACACTCCAGCATAGCTCAGCAGCGTGATCCCGACATCACCCAGCGCGGCACGACCGCACTGCACCACTGCCGGCCAGTGGGCTGCGCTCGGCATACCCGCATAGAACGGTGCCTGGAGCATCTCCCACGCGAAGTGCAGCAACAGGCCGAAGCCGACGACGGCACTCCATGGCTGCCAGAGAGGGTAGCGCTCCACGATAGGCGTCATGCCGTCGCCGCCACCACCCGGGGTCGGCCTACCAGTTGCCGGCGGCGTGCGCCAAAGTACACCATTCGCATTGCATCCTCCACAGTGCCACGGAGAGTCGGCGCGTCAGGGCGTGATCGAGTCGCTGCTTGGCATATCAGTGCTTGACGGCTTGCTCACCTGGATTGATCTCCCCCGCCAGAGGAAATAGATCACTGGAATCACGACCAGCGTCAGCACCGTCGAGGTCACCATCCCGCCCACCATCGGCGCCGCGATCCGCCGCATCACCTCCGCACCCGTCCCATGCGACCAGAGCGCCGGCAGCAGACCGAGCATGATCGCGGCGACGGTCATCAGCTTGGGCCGCAGCCGATTCACCGCCCCGGACTCGATGGCGGCAAGAAGATCACCGACCGTCGGACCGTCTGACCGTCCGCCCGTCCGACCGTCCGCCCGTCCACCCGTCCGCTCGCCCGCCCGCCGCACCGCCCCCTCCCACGCATGATCGAGATACAACACCATCACCACCCCCGTCTCCGCCGCCACGCCGGCCAGCGCGATAAACCCGACCGCCACCGCGATGGACAGGTTAAAGTTCAGCAGCCAGATCGCCCACACCCCGCCCACCAGCGCGAATGGCAGCGAGAGCATCACGATGGCCGTCTCTGCCAGCGTCCCGACCCGCGATCTTCACCTTGCCGAGGTCGCCCTTGGCTCGTTTCGTCAGGTCGGCTTCCTGCCACCGTCGCTGCTTCAACTCCTCGCGGACGATTCGCTCCGCCTTGGCCACGTCCGTTTCCCGCCGCTCGTCCCCGTAGTGCTCCGCGCCCCTGCGCTCGCTCATCTGCGCCAGCAACTCCTGGCGAAAGGTTTCCTCGCCCAAACACCACCCCCGCCGAACCGCCTTGTAATCCGCACTCGCCTCCGACTGCCGCCGCTCCTCCAACGCCTGCTCCAACCCCCGCCGCCCCGCCGCACTATCCTGGGGAATCCGATACTCCCCCAGCAAACGATCCACCCGCAACCATGGCCACCGTTGGCCCGGACGCTTCAAGTATTCCGGCCAACTGCTCCACGCATACGACCGCAACGCCGCTTGTGGTTTCAGCAATTTCGCCCGCGCCGGCACCGCGAGGGCGCCGAACTGGCCTTCAGCT
>JANOFA010000150.1:0-3144 GCA_031413355.1 Gemmatimonadota bacterium
GTTTGAGCAGCACGGCGTTGCCGGCGAGCAGGGCCGGGATGACATCCCCGAAAGGGAGCAGGAGCGGATTATTCCACGGTGCGATCACGCCGATCACGCCGAGCGGTTCCCAGTGCATGCGGGCCCGGCGGCCAAAGAACGCGAGGTTGCCCAGTCGAATCCGCTCGGGGCGCAGGACGGCGGCTCCCGCAGCGGTGAAATACCGGGCCAGGTCCAATGTGACTGCGATATCAGTGAGGAGCGATTCAGCGAGGGGTTTGCCGGTCTCCCGACTGATCAGCTCTGCGACTCGCTGACGTTCGGAAAAGAGGAGGTCCTGGAATCGGCGCAGCACCGCCCGGCGATGGGGGAACGATGTGAGGGCCCACCGCGCCTGGGCCTCTCGCGCCGCGGCCATGGTTTGGCGGATGTCGGCTGGGGACGCGATCGTGATCGTGGCAAAGGCGAGCCCGGTGGCCGCGTCCAGCGAAGGGAGTGTGGTCGACATGAGGGGAAAGGTAGAAGGTGGCACCTGCGAACCCAGTGGGTCCGGTTTCGCCGGTCGGCCCTTTCAATTCCGAGGATTATACCCTAGTTTATTTCCTGTCCTCTCAACATCAGATGAGAATGCTTCTCACAGCAGCGATCGCGATACTCGCACTCACCGGCGCACGCCCGGCCGGTCTGCCCCAGGACGACCTGGCGCCTACGGTGCGCCGCATTGCGGCAACCACCGCCCTTGCGGCGCAGGAGTACGGCATCGGGGTCAGCGGGGGGAAAATCGTCGCCGCCGGCGAAGTCGAGGAAGCACGCCTCTTCCTGACCGAAGCCCGGCGGACGGCAGGGCTGCTGCCGCTTGATGCGGGCCGCTCAGCCACCGCCGACATCGATCGACTCATCGCCCTGGTGAATCGGACGGCGTCGCCCGATACCGTCGCGCTCTACGCCCGCCAGCTGGGCGAGTCCCTCGCGGCTCGTTTTTCCGTCGCGCTCGATGACATCCCTGCCGTCACGCCGGCCCTGGCTCGTGGCGCGGAGGTCTACCAGGCCGAGTGCGCCAGCTGCCATGGCCTGACTGGCCGTGGCGATGGCCTGGCTGGCGCCGGGCTGTCGCCCATGCCGGCTGATCTGACAGACTATCGCGGTCTGGCCGGAAGGAACCCGCTCGACTTCTATCGCCGTGTCACGATCGGGGTCGCGGGGACCGCGATGCCGGCCTACGAAAGCCGCCTGCCAGCCGAGGCTCGCTGGGCGGTCGCGGTGTATGCCTCGACGCTCCGCCTTCCCGCGGCGCAGGGCGAGGCGCCGCCGGGTCTCCGGGCATTTGCGACCAGTGCCCGGATGACCGACCTCGCCCTGGCCGGCGCACTCCTGCCCGATGCCGATCCGCTCTCTCCGGAGGCCCGTGTCCGGGTCGCCGCGGTCCGGACCTTCGGCACCGCCGCGCCGTTGTCGGAGGCTACCGGGCTGATCTTCACGCTGGTGCGGAGCCGGGTGGATTCGACCCTGATGCAGGCCGCCACGGGTGAGACGACGCAGGCCAGCACCACGGCATTCGATGCCTACATGGCATTTGAACAGGTCGAGCGGACGGTTCGGGTCAAGAATCCTGCGCTTGCCAACGGTCTCGAAGCGGGATTCGCTGCCCTCCGCACCCGTGCCGCTGGTGGCGCGACGCGGGAGGAACTCCAGGCCATCCGGACTACGTTGCTGGCTGATCTCGAGAATGCCGAGCGGACGATCACCGACCGGCTGTCGCCCTTCAATCTCTTCCTGCAGTCCTTCGTGCTCCTGCTGCGCGAGGGGCTTGAGGCGATCCTCGTCGTCGGCGCCCTCATGACGTTTCTGGTAAAGACCGGTGCCGGCCACCGCAGGCGGGATCTGCACGTCGGCGTCGGTGCGGCGATCGGTGCGAGTCTGCTGACGGCGCTGCTGCTGGAGACGATTCTCGACGTGAGCCAGGCCCGGCAGGAGGCGCTGGAAGGTGGCGTCATGCTGGTCGCGACCGCCATGCTGTTCTATGTGAGCTACTGGCTGCTCTCCAAGATGGAGGTCGCCAAGTGGAACCGGTTTGTGAAGGGCAAGGTGCAGGAGGCGGTCTCGAGTGGCTCCGCCCTCGCGCTGGCCTCGGTGGCATTCCTCGCGGTCTACCGTGAGGGCTTCGAGACCGTCCTTTTCTACAAGGCGCTTTTTCTGGCCAGCAGCGGTTCAACCCTTCCGGTGTTCCTCGGGATGGTGGCTGGCGGTGTTTCCCTGGCGCTGGTCTACCTCCTGATCAATCGTTTCGGCGTGAAGATTCCGCTCAAGCCGTTCTTCGGCTTCACCAGCGCTTTCCTCTATTACATGGCCTTTGTCTTTGCCGGGAAGGGCGTCGCCGAGCTGCAGGAGGGTGGGCTGATCGAAACGACAGTACTGAGCTGGGCCCCCCGCGTTCCCGCATTGGGGATCTATCCCACTGTGGAGTCGCTCGCCCTGCAGTCATTGCTTCTCCTGCTTCTGGCCGCGGGCCTCGTCTGGACCTTCCTGCTTGAACCCCGCCGGCTGCGTCTCTCGAATGAACAAGCTCCCGAGACCGGGAGCGAATCGTTCCCCCGAGCCGTTGCGCCGCCGGTGGCAGGGCAGCCGGTGCAGAGCAGCGGGCCGGCCTTTCCGCCCACGGTCGAGAACCACATGCTGCGCTCCCTCGACCGCATGGATGCGGACCTTGCGGCGCTGCGTGCGGAGGTCGAGCGGCTGAAGGGGATGCTGACGCGAACCGGCTCCGGTCGGCGTACCGGCGACTGTCCTGCGGGCAGGCTTGGCCTTGCCGGAATAGCCAAGGCCCGCCGATATCGGCGGGCCTTGGGTCTTGTTGTGGGGTGGCAGGTCGCCCCCTGAGTTGTTGTCGGAACGAACAGAAGTGTCCGCTCCACTCTTCTTCGACCTGCCACTTCGGGTGCGGAGCGCGACAGCGATGTTTTCCGCTTGGAGAGGTGGCAGGCCGCCCCCTGAGTTGTTGTCGGAAACAGACGGTGTGTCCGCTCCCACTCTTCTTCGGCCTGTCACTTTTTGATTGGCATCGATCTGATGCCACTGACCGAGAGGATAGCAGTAGGTGTGCCACACGTCACATTTTGTTAAATCATTGCAGTAGAATCACTTGAGAAAATCAGCATCATATTGGCT
>JANOFA010000151.1:0-12702 GCA_031413355.1 Gemmatimonadota bacterium
GATTTCGCCGGTTATCGATCTCTTTAATCAATACGCGATCATCGAAGACTGGACGGACCTCAACAACGACGCGGTGGTCGATCCGGGAGAATTTCTAGATCTTAATGGCAACCTGATTCGTGATGTTGCCGATTACAGCCGCAAGTCTGTCTACATTTTTGTAGACAATATTTTCCGCGTATCCGATTTCACTCTGCCTGACCCTATTACACTTCCTCCGGGAACAACCCTGGCGGAGGGTACTCCAACGAAATCGAGTTCGTGGTCACCTCGGGAACGGTCGGAGGCATTCCAACGATTCGCGCTGGGTTGTCGATGCGGTGCTGGGGAAGGAGTGAGCGAACTGCCGGCAGTGGCGGCAGCCGCAACATCCGTTCGCCATGCCCCCACGCGAGGGCCAGTGCGCCGCCGCTGGCGAAGAACGGAACGTCGCTGCCGAGGCGGGCGGCAAATTGGAGCAGCTCTGCGCGGGGCACGGCGTTGTTGGCCAGCTGATTGACGGCCAGAAGCGCTGCCGCGGCGTCGCTGGAGCCACCGCCGAGTCCGCCGCGGACGGGAATGCGCTTGCGCAGGGTGAGGTGCACGCCAAAGGTCTTTCCCGTTGCCTCCAGCACCAGCCGGGCGGCGCGCACCGCGAGGTTGGCCTCTGCCGGTCCGCAGTCGGCACCTTCCACGGTCAGCGAGACCTCGGCACCGTCCCGCCGCTCCACCGTCAGGTCGTCCGCCAGGCTGATGCGGCAGAACAGCGTCTCGATGCCATGGAATCCATCGGCCTCGCGTGCCAGCACCCGGAGAAAGAGGTTCAGCTTGGCGTGCGCGGCGACCAGCACCGGACCGGTCACTCCGGGGCGCGCCCCATCTGACGAAGCCCGAGGCCGGTGCGGGCCAGCGACCAGGCGCCCATGAGCGTGATCGGGATGAAGGTCGTGATGTGGTAGGTGAGCGCGTAGGTGAGGGCGAGGCTTCGGTCGATTCCGTAGAGGCCAAGCACCAAAATGATCGGGGCCTCGAACAGCCCGACATAGCCCGGCGCGGCGGGGACAGCGACGCCGAACATGATCAGCCCCTGCATGACCAGCGCCCCCGAAAGGTCGACGTCAATTCCGAAGGCGGGGAACATGCTGGTGAAGGACAGCGAGTTGACGCCCCATACCGCGAACGACAGTGCGATCACGCCGGCGAAGCGGGCCGGCGAGCGGAGTACCGAGAGCCCCAGCCGGATGCCTTCGACGATCGCGACGAGCTTTGCCGCGAGCGGCTTCGAGGGGATCAGCCGGTTGATGATGCGCTCCGTGATCAGCGGAAAGGCGACCACGAGCGCCCCTGCGATGAGCCCGCCGACGGCCACGACGGCGGTGACGATGACGATTCGCTGAATGGGGACGCCGCCCACGACGGTGTCGGCGGGGATCTTTGCACCCAGCAGCCCGATAGCGAGCAGGGCGATCACAGTGAGGGCGTCAAACAGCCGCTCGACCCCGATCGAGGCGAGTGCGGCGGTGAACCGGACGCCGCTGAGTTTCGAGGCGGCAAAGGTCCGCACCACCTCACCCATGCGGAACGGCAGGACATTGTTGGCCATGAAGCCCATCGCCAGGGCGTGCCAGAGCGGGAGCCTGGGCAGCTTCGAGCCATCCTCCGCTCGCAGCAGGAGCTGCCAGCGAAACAGCCGGATCACGAACGTCGAGGTGGCGAGCATCACCCCCGCGAGGATGGGGCCGGGGCGCGCACTCCGAACGTTGCTGACGATATCGGCCCAGTTGGTTCCGCGAAACGACCAGTAGAGCAGGGCGGCGGAGATGCCGATTCCGGCGAGCGTCTGCCAGATGGGGGCGCGACGGGAGGGGGCGGAGCTGGTCAATGGGAGGGCTAGGCCGGGGATCAGGGCGTGAGGGCGAGCTCGACAAGGTCGTACAGTTCATCGACCAGCGGGATGACGCTGTCGGGCGGAGTCTGGTCGGCGAGGGCCAGCCGCAATATGCGGCGTACCTCCTGGGCACGCTGGCGGGCGGACTGACCCCGATAACACAGTGCTTCGATATCGACCGTAGCCGGCTCTGGTGCTGTGATCTTAGCGGGCTCCGGCGATATGAGGGCGACAGGAGCCGCCAGCGTCACGACCTCAAACGTCTCGATGACCGTCACAGTCTCGACTGTCGCTATCACTTCGACGTCGGCCGGCAGCAGCACGCCGTCTCCCTGCACCAGCGATTCGAAGCGACTCCAGCTGGCGGCGAGATCCCACCCGGAATCGTCCACTGGTGCGGCCGGTGTGCCTCCCACTTCCGCGAGCGGCACAGGCTCTTCGTCCGGCGCGAGTGACTCGATGGGCACGACATCGTCGTCGAGGCCCGCCGCGATCAGCGGGGCCGCGTGCGCCGGGGCGAGCGATTCGATCGGGACGATCGGTTCCGCCTGAACCGGCGGCATGGCGGGTGGGCGGCTGATCGGAGCGGCGGCTGCCGGCGCCCCCAGCAGGTCCAGCCCGGCAATCAGGGCATCAAACGATCCGCCGAGCGCGGCGACGTCGGTCGTTTCGGTGAAGCCACGCAACTGGCCACCCGCTTCACTGATGAGGCTGGCAAAGCTGGCGGGATTGGCGGCGGCGGCGCCGCGGCTGACCGCGCCGCGGGCCGAGGTGGCAAAGGCCTCGACGGCGACATCGAGACCCGCGGGGAGTCCGCTCCCAAGGGTGCGAAGGTCGGTGATGACGACATGCAGTCGAAGATCGCGTTGCGCGTCTGATGTCGCGTGGGCGATCTCGTCGGCGATCTGGCAGAGATGTTCGCCGCGGGAGACGACGGCGGCCGCCCCGAACGAGGCGGCGACCGGTCCGCGCGGCGCCACGCCGCGCTGCACGATGCCATCCTCGCCCGCGAAATAGAGGCTCTCGATCGGGACGACGGGCGCGGCATCCGCGACCGGCGCGAGCAGCAGGGTCGCGAAGCGGCGGAACTCCGGGGCGTCAGGATCGGGCCGGCCCCGGTCTGCGATGTCCCGTGCGCC
Organism: Gemmatimonadota bacterium; assembly: GCA_031413355.1. Lineage (GTDB taxonomy): Bacteria > Gemmatimonadota > Gemmatimonadetes > Gemmatimonadales > GWC2-71-9 > JADJOM01. The sequence continues at coordinate 3,007 of JANOFA010000151.1, forward strand.
CCGAGTGAGCGCGAGCGCCGCCGCGCCAAGCCGTGCCCCGCCGTCGGCCGGTGTGAGGTCGAGGCGACCGACCGCGCTGAGCGTGTCCTCGATGCCATCCAGCAGGTCGGGCAGGGGCGGGTAGTCGGCCAGCGCGGCGAGGCCGCGCAGCGGCTGCATCCGGCGGAGCACGGCGGTGAGGAGATCGGTGCCCGTCTGTCCGTTCTCCAGTGAACGCGCCGCCTGGTCGATGGCGCTGCCGAGCGCGGCGGACTCCCGCGCAAGAAAGGCGCGGATGCCGGTTTCATTCGCGACCGGGGTGGCCGCCGGCGGGCCCTTGGCCGCTCCGGCGCCGGCGTTTTCCAGCAGCAGGGCGAGCCGTTCGGCGCGGGCGGTGTCTTCCGGGGTCCAGGTGCGCACCCGATCGACCAGGGTCCGGAGAACGTCGATGGCATCGCGGGTGAGTGGACCGGTATCGTGGTCCCACTGCCGTCGACCGTCGCGGTACGCCCGCACCAGCTGTTCGAGCCCGCTGGCCGCCCGGGCGATGGCCGGCTGGTTGGCCATGAGCGCGCTGCCCCGCAGCGCGCGGGTGAAGCGCACCAGTTCGTCGCCGCCGGGCGCGGCGTCGCCGCCGGCCAGCGTGGCCAGGCGGTCGAGGTACTCTCCCGCCTCGAGAATGAAGAAGTCGTCGACGCCCAGCGGTTGAGTCATGCGTGCCGGAAGAGAAAACGGTTGGTGTTGCTGGAGACTAGTTTAGGCCGCGCCGGTGCCGCGGTCAAATCTTTCGGCGGGTGGCGTCGACCAGCTGACGCATCTCGCCGACGGCGTGCTCCATCCCGATCATCGTTGCCCGGCTGACGATACTGTGGCCGATATTGAGTTCTTCCACCTCGGGAACCATCGCCACCGGCGCGACGTTACGCAGGGTGAGGCCGTGCCCCACATGCACCGCGAGTCCCGCCTGCTGCGCCTGCCGCGCCGCGGCCTGCAGCTCCGCCAGGGGCCCGCTCGCCTCGGGCCAGGCATGGGCGTAGCGCCCGGTGTGGAACTCCACGGCTGGCACGTCGAGGTCCACGGCCTGACGCACCCGCTCGGCGGTCGGGTCGATGAACAGGCTGACCCGGATTCCGGCCTCGGTGAGTCGCCGGATCGCGGTGCGGAGGCGGGCCGGATCCCGGCCGAGGTCGAGACCGCCCTCGGTGGTGACCTCCTCCCGCCGTTCGGGGACCAGCGTGGCCTGGAAGGGGCGCAGCCGGCAGGCCAGCTCGAGGATATCCTGGCTCAGTGCCAGTTCGAGGTTCAGGACCGTGCGCACCGCCCGCGCCAGTCGCTCGATATCGTCGTCCTGGATATGGCGACGATCCTCCCGCAGATGGGCGGTGATTCCATCCGCGCCCGCGGCCTCGGCAAGAACCGCCGCCTCGACCGGATCCGGTTCATCGGTGCGACGCGCCTGCCGCACGGTCGCGATGTGATCGATGTTGACGTACAGTCGTACTCGGTGCATTGCCCGGCCCCAAGCCTGCGTGTAAGTTCACTCGTCTTTCGACTCGAAACTGCTGGAGGATCACGTGGTACTGCGTCCAGGCTCGCTCCTGTTGCTCCTGCTCGCCGCCTGCGGAGGTGGCCAACCCTCCTCGGCCGCGCCAGCGGATCTGGCGACGACCGGCGAAGGCGCGGTGCGCGCATTCCTGCAGGCCGTCGCCGACAGCAATATCACCCGGATGGCTCGTTACTGGGGTTCCTCAGGCGGACCGGCCGCCATCACCGGCAAGCCCGAGGGGTATGAACAGCGGCTGACCGTCGTCCAGCTGTTCCTGCGGAACTCGCCCTACACGGTGATGAGTACCGATCCAGTCAGTGGTGATGCCAAACGGCTGCAGGTGAATCTCAGCTTCAACCGCACCGATAATGACGGCGCCACCTGTGTGCGTACCGCGCCATTCATCACGGTGAATACCGGAAAGACCGGCTGGATCGTGACCTCGGTCGATCTTACGCTGGTTGGCACCCCGGGTCATGCCTGCACCACTCCCAAGCGGGCGTCCTGACGGGGGAAACTACTCGGTCAGCTCGATCAGGATGCCGGCCGTGCTTTTCGGGTGGATGAACGCGATGCGATGCCCGCCGGCGCCCTGACGCGGCACTTCGTCGACCAGCCGGTATCCGGCGTTTCGACAGGCGAGCAGGGCGGCATCGAGGTCGGCCACGCGGTAGCAGACATGGTGGATGCCCGGACCTCGCCGTGCAAGGAACTTCGCGATCGGACTGTCGGGCGAGAGCGGTTCCAGCAGTTCGACGTCGGAGTCACCCAGGGAGAGCGAAACGATCCGGGCCCCGTCGGCCGCCTCGGGAAGCCCGGCGGTCAGGCCCAGGACATCCCGGTAGAACGGCAACGCCCCCTCGATGCTCTCGACGGCGATACCGATATGGGCAATGGCGGGATGTGAGATCACGGATGACCGGGCGGCCGGATGCGCGACCGCTCCCTGTGGCAGGTGTCAGTAATCATCGGTGCGGCAGATGCCGCACCCCGGCAAGATATCTTGAAAGGATCGGGATCGCATGGCCAGCAGTAACGTCGTACATGTCACCGATGGCAACTTCGTATCCGAGATCGAGCAGACCAAGGGCCTGGCCATCGTTGATTTCTGGGCCGTCTGGTGCGGCCCCTGCCAGGCGATTGCTCCGGTGATCGACCAGCTGGCCGATCAGTATGCCGGCAAGGTGAAGGTCGCCAAGCTCGACACCGACTCGAATCAGGGCACCGCCGTCCGCTTCAATGTGCGCTCGATCCCGACCATCATGTTGTTCAAGGATGGCAAGCACGTCGATACGGTGATCGGTGCCGACCCGCGGATCAAGACCATCCTCGAAGGCAAGATCACTCAGCACCTGGGTTAACCACCGGGGAACCGGGAACCGGGAACGGGGGCTCCTCTCAGGGGAGCCCTTGGTATTTTCCGGAACCCGCCGTTTCTCCCAAGTGATATCCCCCGGTTCCCCGTTCCCCGTTCCCCGTTCCCCGCTCCCGCTTCCCCGTCCTCCCATTCTCCCGCCGCCCTTACCTTATAGCCATGTCTGCCACCCTTTTTGTCGTCGCGACGCCGCTCGGGCACCTGGGGGATCTTTCCCTCCGGGCGATCGAAACGCTGCGCCAGGTTCCGGTGGTGGCCGCCGAGGACACCCGGCGGATTCGCGGCCTGCTCTCCCATCTTGATGCCCATCCGCCCCAGGTCCTCAGCTTTCACGCCCACTCCCCCGAGCGGCGCCAGGAGGTGCTGCTCGAGTTGCTCGCCGAGGGGAAGGACGTCGCGCTGGTCACCGATGCCGGAACGCCCGGGATCAGCGATCCGGGGCCGTCACTGGTGGCGGCGGCGCGCGACGCCGGGCATAGCGTCGTCCCGATTCCGGGTCCGAGCGCGGTGACCGTCGCGCTCTCCGCCAGCGGTCTCCCGGCCGACCGGTATCTGTTCCTCGGCTTCGTGCCGCGCAAGGGGCGTGAGCGGGAGCAGCTGCTCCGGCAGGCGGCCGACGCCGCGTGGACCGTGGTGCTGTTTGAATCGCCGCACCGGCTTGGCGCGCTCCTCACTGACCTTGTGCCACTCGCGGGGGCCGAACGCGTCGTGGTGGTAGGGCGGGAACTGACCAAGCTGCATGAGGAATTCCGCAGCGGAACCCTGGGGGAGCTGGCGCCGTACTACGAGGAGTCACCGCCGCGAGGAGAGATCACGGTGGTGCTCGCGGGCCGCGAGGATGTTCCGGAACCAGCGGTGGATGTGGTGGATGTGACCCGGCGTGCGGCAGGCCTGCTCGCGACCGGGCTCACCCGCAAGGAAGTCGTGCAGCGCCTGATTGCGGAGACCGGATTGCCGCGCAACGAAGCCTACCGGATCGTCACCACCCTGCCATGAGCCCACATCGTCTCCTTCTACCCCTGGTGCTGGTGCTCGCAGCGCCGCTGTCGGCCCAGCGCCCGGCGCCGGTCGCGACGATGACCATCGGCCGGCTGCACTACGATGGTGGGGGCGACTGGTACGCCAACCCCTCGAGCCTGCCCAACCTGCTGAAGGCCATCGCCGCGCGGACGGTGTTGCGCGTCGCTCCAAGGGAAAAGGTGATCCAGCTCGCCGATGACGACCTGTGGAGTGTCACGTACCTCCACATGACCGGCCACGGTAATGTGCGCTTCAGCGATGGGGAGCTGACGATGCTGCGCCGCTGGCTGCTGGCCGGCGGATTCCTGCATGCGAGCGACAATTATGGAATGGATGAGTCCTTCCGGCGGGAGATGACCCGGCTCTTTCCCGATCGCCCACTCGAAGAGGTCCCGCTCACCCACCCGGTGTATCACCTGGTGTACGACTTCCCCAAGGGCCTGCCCAAGATCCATGAGCACGACGGCAAGCCGGCGCAGGGATTCGGCATTTTCATCGACGGGCGACTCGCGGTGTACTACGACTATCAGTCGGACCTGGGCGACGGCTGGGAAGATGTGGAAGTGCATCATGAATCTCCGGAGAAGCACGAGGCGGCGCTCAGGATGGGTGTGAACCTGTTCGCCTACACGGTCGGCTACGGGGGCGCGCCATGAGCCGGACGGCCGGCCTGCTGCAGGTCTTCCTCGGCGGGTTCCGCCGGCTGGACCTGCTCGCCTGGGTGGCCGGTGCCGCCGGCGCACTCGCGCTGCTCTTCGGCGGTGCGGCGTGGGGCGCCCGACTCGGCTGGTTCGACCAGCCGTGGTGGGTGCTCGTCACCTGGGCAATCGGCGTGGTCGGCATCGGCACCGTCGCCGCGCTGTATCACCGCGGACAACTGCGGCTCTCGGCGGGCTGGCTGGCGGCGGAGCTCGAAGCGCTCGGGTTCCGCCGCGGGGCGCTCGGCGGTCTGCTCGAGGCCCCCGCGTCAGGTACGAGCCCCGTGCTGCTCGAACTGGCGGATCAACGGCAAGCCAGCACGCTCTCCGAACAGGCTCCAGCGCTGCTCCTGTCGCTGCGTGCTCCGTTTCGGCGGCGCGCGGTACAGGGCGGGGCCACCCTGCTCGCCGGCGCGGCGCTGCTGCTCTCTGCCCGCCCCACCCATGGTCATCCCGCGCTGCTGTGGCATCCGGTGGAAGCCTGGTCGGCGACCGTCGCCCCGCTGACGGTCGTGCTCTCCACCGATGAGGTGAACCGCGGCGGATCGGTGCAGGTTCAGGCCAGTGCCCGCGGCCGGAATCACGCAATCCTCTGGGTGCGTGCGCCCGGAGAGTCGTGGCACGGGACAGGCCTGACGCTCGATTCCCTCGGCCGTGCCAGCACGACGCTCGGGCCGCTGGAGAACGATATCTTCATCCGGCTCACCAGCGGCGGCCGGAGCTCCGACACGCTGCAGGTGCGGGTCCTGCTGCCGGCGTTTCTCGGTGTCCTTGCCGTGACCGCCCGCTATCCGCGCTACCTGGGGCTCGAGGATGAGACTGTGCCAACAGATGGCGATACCGTCATCGTCCCCGAAGGCACCATCCTGGAGACAACCGGCGAGGCCACGACTCCGCTGACGTCGGCGGCCTGGCAGGCCGGTGGGAGCCGTGCAGCGCTGGTGGTCGATGGCAGTCGGTTCCGCGGTCGATTCACGCCGGCGGGAAGTCGGGAATGGACGCTCCTTCTCTCTACCGTCGGTGGCATCCCGCTCGCTGGCGACACGATCCACATCCCCATCCGCACCGTTGCCGACAGCGCACCGCGGGTCGACGTGCCGGTGCCGGGCGCCGATACGATCATTCCCCTGTCGCTGCGCGTGCCGCTCGTCATCGACGCCCAGGATGACCACGGGCTCACTCGGGTTCTGGTCGAAAGCCGGCGGATCAGCCGCCTCGGGTTCGAGGACCCGGCCCGGGTGGAAACCGTCGAACTCCCCGGCTCCACCCCCGATCGGGCGGTGCTGCCGTGGCAGCTCGACCTCAACGGGCGCGGCCTCGTGCCGGGCGACTCGGTGCGGTTCATCGTGCGGGCGGTGGACAACGCGCCGGCGGCCAACACCGGACGCTCGCGAGAATATGCCCTCCGCCTGCCCACACTGAGTGAAGTGCGCGAGGCGGCGCGGCAGACCGCCAGCGAGATCGGCCAGCGGCTGGACAGCATGACCGCGGCGAGCCGCAAGCTGGAACGGCAGACGGAGGACCTGGCACAGGAGCGTCCCCGTCAGGGTGCGCAGCAGAATGGCGGGACGGAGGAGTCACTCAGCTTTGAAAACGCCAAGCGCGCCGAGGCGGTCGCGGCGGCAGAGCAGGAGCTCCAGAAACAGGCCGAACTGACCCAGCAGATGATCGAGTCGCTGCGGCAGAACGCGGAAGCGGCCGGCCTCAGCGACCCGGCGTGGCAGGCGCGGTTGGAGGAGGTGCAGAAGCTGCTGGAACGCGCCATGACCCCGGAGCTCAGGGAGCGACTCGCGGAGCTGCAGCAGGCGCTGAAGGACCTCGATCCCGAACGGACCCGTGAGGCTCTCGAGAAGCTTGCCGAGGCCCAGCAGCAGATGCGCGAGGCGCTGGAGCAGAGCCGCGAGCTGTTCAAGCGGGCGGCACTCGAGGGGGACATGGCCAACTTGCAGGCGGAGGCCAAGGACCTGGCGCAGGCAGAGCGGCAGTGGACCGAGCAGGTGCCGGCGATCGACACCGCACGGGCGGCGCGGGAGCAGGAGAGCCTGGCCCAGCGGGCCGATTCTCTCGGCGCCGCGCTGGAGCAGCTCGCTGAGGATCTCGGCGCGGCCAATCCGGAGCAGCAGGAGGCTGTGGCGCAGGCGGCGGAACAGGCCCGGCAGGCCGCGCAGAAGATGCAGCAGGCTGGCAAGAGCGCGAGCCAGGGGAAGCGGGCCAAGGCAAAGCAGGAGGGCGAGGAGGCATCGAAACAGCTCGAACCGTTGAGCGATGAACTCGGTGAGCAGCGCGATGCGATGGCCGAGCGGATGCGCAACGAAGTCATGGAGGCGCTCGACCGCGCGCTGGGGGACATCGGGCGACTGGCGGAGCGCCAGCTGGCAGTCAGCGAGGCGATGCGGCGGGGTGACACCTCGCCCCAGGTCCGGTCGGAGCAGGGCGCCATCGAGGAGGGTGTCGAGCGGGTGCTGGAGCAGACCAAGGAGACGGCGGGGAAGAATGCGCTGGTGTCCAATCAGTCCAGTGTCGCGCTTGCGACCGGGCGCGACCGGATGCGGCAGGCACGTGAAGCGCTGGCGAACGCCGCGCCCAATTCCCGTGAGGCGGGCCGGCAGTCGGGTGAGGCAGTTGACGCACTCAATGCTGCGGCGTACACCCTGCTGCGGAGCCGGGGTCAGGTGGAGGGCTCGGGTTCGGGGTCCGGCATGCAGGAGGCGATGGAGCAGATGGCCCAGATGGCGGCCCAGCAGGGGCAGGTGGGACAGCAGTCGGGCGGCCTGCTGCCCATGATGGGCCAGGGCGGGAGCGCGATGCAGGAGCAGCTGCGCCAGTTAGGCGCCCGGCAGCGGGCGCTGGCCGAACGACTCGACCGGATGCGGGCCGGCGGCCAGATTCCCGGCGCGGCCGAGCTGGCGCAGGAAGCGAAGGAACTGGCGCGATCACTGGAAGCGGGACGGCTCGACCGCCAGACGGTGGAGCGACAGGAGAGGCTATTCCGGCGCATGCTCGATGCGGGGCGGACCCTGCAGGGCCAGGAAGAGGACGAGAAGCAGGAGCGGCAGAGCACCGCGGGCAACGAGGATAGTCTCCTGCTGCCACCGGCCCTCCGAACCCGTCTCGACGCGGGCGACGCCCTGCGAAGGGTGCCGTCGGGGGAGGACCTGCAGCGGCTGACGCCGGATGAGCGGCGGCAGGTGATCGAGTACTTCAGGCGACTGGCGGAACAGCCGGGAAACGGGGAAGCGGGAACCGGGAACCGGGAACGGGGAACGGGGAACGGGGTTGTGGCGGAGCAACGTTGAAGCCAGCGTCAGCGCTTTTCCGGTTCCCCGTTCCCGGTTCCCGGCTGGTTGTCCTCCTCTTGGTCCTGTCCACCCCGGCCCACGCCCAGGATCCCCTTTCCCGGGCCTTCGACCTGGAGCGGCGTGGCAGCTTTGCGCAGGCCGCCGAGATTTATCGGGGCGTGCTGCAGAAGGAGCCGGGTGAGGTGACCGCCCTGCTTGGCCTGGAGCGGTCGCTCACGCCGATCAATCGACTGCCGGAACTGCTGCCTGCTGTGCGGGCGGCGATCGTTGCGAACCCCGCCGGTGCACCGATCTACAGCATCGGGCTGCGCGCCTACTCCGCCGCCAATATGCTCGACAGCCTGCCGCACCTGGTGGAGCTCTGGGCGCGGGCCGCGCCGGGCGATGAATCGCCGTACCGCGAATGGGCCGCGTCCGCCCTGCAGCGGCGGGATCGGCCGATGGCCCGGCGAGCGTACCAGCTCGGCCGTGAACGTCTGGGCAAGCCGGAGGCGCTGGCCGCGGAGCTGGCACAGCTTGCCTCGGCCGAGGAAGACTGGCCCACGGCGGCGCGGGAATGGGTCGGCGCGGTCCGTCAGCTGCAGGGCTACCGGTCCTCCGCAACCACGGCACTGGCCAATGCACCGGCAGCGGCCCGGCCCGTCATTCTCTCCGCGCTGGCAAAGGAGGCCGGACCCGAGGCTGCGCGGATCAGCGTGGAATTGCGGGCGCGCTGGGGCGACCCGGTTGGTGCGCTGGAGACACTGCTCGGCGTCCTGCCCAAGCCGCTGCCGCAACAGCTCGATGTGCTGCAGGGATTCCTAGAGCTCACCCGGCTCCAGAGCAGCCCGACCTATCAGCTGGCGCAGGCCCGCACCCTGGAAGCACTGGCCGATCGCTGGGCCAATCCGCCGCAGCGGGCGCGCTTCCGGCTGGACGCGGCGCGGGCCTACGCCGCCGCCGGACAACCCGAGCCGGCGCGTCGGGTCCTCGGCCAGATCGCTTCCGACCCGGCGAGTGGGCCCGTGGTGGCCGCTGGGGCGACGACGACGCTTATCGAGCTGCTGGTGCGGGATGGCAAGGCCGATGAAGCAGCTGGGCAACTGGAGAAGTACCGGAGCACGGTCGCGGTGGATGACTACCTGCGGCTGCGGCGTGCTGTCGCGCTGCGCTGGGCCCAGTCCGGCGCACTGGAGCGGGCCGAGCAGATGCTCGAGACCGATTCGACGATTGAAGCGCTGGCGGTGCGCGGCCGGATCCGGCTGTACGCAGGCGACCTGAAGGGGGCGTCCGACTACTGGCGTGAGGCGGGGCCATTCGCCGGCACGCGCGAGGAAGCCACCGATCGATCGATCTGGCTGGCGCTGCTCCAGCCCATCAAGCCCGACACACTGGTGCCATTCGGAGTGGCGCTGCAGCTCCTGGATCGGGGCGATACCCTCAAGGCGGCGCAGTCATTCGAGCGGATCGCGGCCGGTTTGCCACCCACCGGAGGCGGCGCCGACCTGCACCTCCTGGCCGGTCGGCTGCAGGCGGCGGCGGGACAGGTGGCGGAGGCCGAACGCCTCTTTCGGACGGCGGTCGTGAAGGAGATGCCCGGTACCGCCGCCGCCGCGCTGCTCGAACTCGGCCGGCTGCAGCTCGCAACCGAGCGCCGGGCAGAAGCCACGCAGACACTGGAGGAGATGATCCTCGACTACCCCACCAGCGCCCTCGTGCCGCAGGCCCGCCGGCTGCTGGATCAGAGTCGCAACGCAGTGCCGCGGACATGAGGCGGCGAGACCTGTTCCGGGCATCGTC